>JACRFM010000019.1 GCA_016234305.1 Candidatus Kerfeldbacteria bacterium | reverse complement strand
CTTGCGGAAGGCACGAGCTGGTATGAACAAAAAGTATCTATTACCAGAATTTCTATCGCTAATTACTTAAACTACGCAAAGGCGTAAGTCCTATTAATGATATTGTTAAAATGCTTGATAGTAAAAAGCGTAAACAACTGTATAGTGTTTTAAAAACTATGCAACGCAAAGGCAAATTGGATAAAGATTTAGATACTTTATTTTCTAAGTTAAAAAGTTAATTACTAACTGCTTCACTGCTTCGCAGTAGTGATGCAGTTGGAATATATTGATTTAAGAAGATGTCAAAATTAGCCGACAATAAACGCGCTTTGTATGATTATCAAATTTTGGAAAAATTTGAGACTGGTTTAGTATTGACCGGGCCGGAGGTTAAGTCGGCCAAAGGCGGGAGAATGAATTTGCAAGGCGCTTATGTAATACCCAAGGGCAGTGAACTATGGTTGACCGGCGCTAACATAGCGTTATATCTGCCAGCCAAAATTCAGCAAGCAGGTTATGATTCATTGCGAGATCGTAAGTTGTTGTTGAAACAAGCTGAACTAGCTTATTTATTAGGCAAAATTAGAGAAAAGGGCTTGACACTGGTGCCGGTTTCTGTTTATACTAGCAGGAGGTTAATTAAACTGGAGATTGGTTTAGCGCGCGGTAAAACCAAGTATGATAAGCGGGCGGAGATACGTAAGCGCGAGGTCAATCGTGAAATCAGAAGCTCTTTAAAATTTAAAGGGTAGACACTCACCATTATTAGCCATTAGCTATTGGCTATTAGCCAATAGTGGGGGGTGTTTACAATTCGATAGTTAGTTTATTTAAGTTTAGCAGGCTGAAGTCGCAGTCTTCATTAAAAAACTGCAACTTACACAAATGCCAAAACATTTGTCAGCAAAGTACGTTCCGCTTTGGCGGGATTAAGCTTTGCGCCAGCCATGGCCTAAATATTTGGCCATAGCCGTTCCTTGGAGTGACGCTCAATAGCTCAAAAGGAACGTCATTTATTGAGCCGGCATTTACCCAGTTCGCCTTTCTGGTAAATGCTAGTATAAATAAAGACGACCCGCCCACAAACTTTGGTGCCGCTTGATTTGTGTCGCGGTAATTAGCGTGCACTGAGCCTGGAGCCAAATTTAAGTTCAATTAACTAGACACGGGTGCGATCCCCGTCACCTCCACCACGTAAAGCTCACTGTCGTTCGCCACGTGGCACAGCCGTTTCGTTGCAGATAATAAATAATCAACGTGAACTTTATGTGAAAAATTATTATAGCCTGTCATTCTGATCCGCCTTTGGCGGAGAAGAATCTAATCTAGTCCCGTTCAGCGGGGAGATCCTTAGCTTCGTTCCGTTTAGCGGCGAGATCCTTCAGCCAATAGACATCGGCCTCAGGATGACATATTCTATTTACTAATAATTAATTAAAACCATTTGCGCTACGAAAATCGTCCACGCTATCGCGTGAATCAATATATACGTTTACCCGAAGTTCAAGTCATAGATGATACCGGCAGGCTGCTCGGAGTTATGCCAACTTCGCAAGCCCTGCAGTTGGCCCATGAGCGCGGTTTGGATTTGGTTGAAGTTAATCCCACCCAGCGTCCGCCCATAACTAAGATTATGGATTATGGGCAGTTTAAATATAAGCAGCAAAAAATTGCTCAAGCTCAAAAAGTGAAAGCCAAAAAAGTAGAGGTTAAAGGCGTGCGGATTTCTTTTAAGATTGGTGAACACGATTGGAACGTTCGGCTCAAGCAGGCGCAAAGATTTTTGGAAGATGGACACAAGGTACGCTTGGAAATGGTTTTACGCGGTCGGGAACGGGCCCATAGCGATTTGGCCGTAGCCGGCTTTAACAGATTTGTGGCTGATTTGGGTGAAGGCGTTTATATTGAAGTTCCATTAGGACGGCAAGGCGGACGGATGAATTTGCAAATAGCCAAACGTAAAGTTGAAGCCAGCAAAACCAAGGAGGTTGCTAATTTAACTGACGGTATTTAATTTACTATTCCTAATTTATCAGCTATGAAGATTAAAACTCACAAAGCTACTGCTAAACGATTTCGCGTGACGGCCAAAGGCAAGTTAATGAAGCGTACGGCCGGACAGGATCATTTTAACGCTCGCGAGGATTCAGTGGTCACGCGCCGCAAGCGCCGTGATGTGGCCATTGCCAAGGTGAATGTACCGGCGATTCGCAAATTGATAGCGCGGTCTTAGGTTTATTATTTATTTAGATTGTTAATATATGGCCAGAGTTAAACGAGGCATGATGCATTTAAAGCGTCGGCGCAATTTATTGAAAAAAACCAAGGGTTACAAGTGGGGGCGTAAGAGTAAGATTAAACTTGCTAAAGTAGCGGTTCGCAAGGCCGGGGTTCACGCTTTTGCGCATCGGCGCGATAAAAAAGGCGATTTTCGCCGTTTGTGGCAAGTACAGATTAACGCGGCCGTGCGCGAATATGGTTTAAGTTACAGCCGGTTTATTGATTTATTAAAGAAGGCCAAGATTGAACTGGACCGCAAGATTTTGGCGCAGCTGGCTAATGACTATCCGGCCGTATTTGCCAAACTAGTGGAAGCGGTTAAGAAGTAAGACGTAGAATTTTTAATCATTGGAATTTTAAGCCAAACATCTTCCCGATGTACTTAGGGAGGATGTTTTTGATTATTCTCTATTTACCCTTTCGCGCGAAAGGGTAAATAGAGAGTTGGTTTGCCAGGTATTTATTTCCGTCGCAGAATACTCCAGCCTTTTAAGGCTGGAGATGAATGCGACACCTTAAGTCCCGCGTAGCGGGACTCTCCGCCTCTTAAGGTGTGCTAAACTTAAGCTTAGGTATGAAACAGCACACTTGTAACGCCACTTACGACATCCAGTACCACTTTGTCTGGATACCCAAATTAAGGTTCCCCCCATTCTTCGGACAGCAAATCGTTAATTCTT
>JACRFM010000020.1 GCA_016234305.1 Candidatus Kerfeldbacteria bacterium | reverse complement strand
GTTCCATTAGTGGAATTAATAGTAACCGTTCCGCTAGCTTGGTTTCGGTTATTAATAGTGCCGCGGTAAATGAATCTGTTGCCACCCTGTGATGTGTAATCTGTCCAAAAAGTATTCCCAGTTAGTTTTCCTGGGTTGGGGGGCGACGATCCAAGTGCAATATTATTGCCTACTTGACTACAACTTGTGGTATAGGGAGATCCGAGCGTTTCGTTAAATAAAAAATTCCCATAAAAGAATTTGTACACCACTGTTATCTTGATAGCATTGCTGACCAGCGTTTTGTCACCAATTTTGATTTCGGCTGTCACCTGACCACTTTTGCTCCAACCTGAAATCAGAGAGTCAGCTTGCACTTTCCATAATTCTGTGGTGATGGCATTGAGAAAAGTGGCTGTGCCACAATTGGTTTTCACACTTGCGCGTGCTGACATTGCGTTGCCGTTTTGGTCTTTGACCGTTACTCTAACGTAGAACCGGTCCTTTTCGGCCACATAGATGGTATCGCCGCTTTGGCTATAGCTGCCGCTGTCGAGGTCCAGGCTGATTGATGTGACCACGCTCACTGGTTGCTGGTTTCCACCATCACCAGAATCAGTCGGATTGCTTTTACTGCATCCCAGCGTCAAGGCGACCAAGGCCGCCAGCGCAAAAAACAATGTTTGTTTCATAGCTTTCTCCTTTGTTAAGTTGCTGTGTTGGTATTGGTGATTTATAGTTTTTGCTTCAAATTTAGTGATTTTGCTTGCCGCCAGCTTACGCCCAGTGTTATTAACTGTCAAGATTTTACCCTAAACTAACTTGGGTTATTTAGTTATTTTTAATTACATTAAAATTATATCCAACTATGTTCAATTCTACCTCTTCGGAAAAGTGTCCGGCCGGACACTTTTCCGAAATGTCTATTTAGAGTCGATTTAGGCTAAGTGAATTTGGTGATGTGTTATTTGTTTATTATCTAATTAAGTTTTAATACTTGAGAAATTGCAGGCGTGAAAAACATTTACCCATCGCTTAGCTTTAGCGTCCTGGATAAACCTTAGCATTGGTTGGTAAACGTCGCCCCAGTGAATCCACACGCTTTGTTGAAGTTTTTGAAAGCCGCTTTGGCGCAAGAACCAGCGCAGTTCACGCCGCACTACTCGTTGATCTTCGGGTATGTCAAAAATTACCACCGTGGCCAGTTTGTCAGTCCGCGGTAAAGCGTGGAGCAACTGAGAAGTAAGTACGGCTCGGCGGCCCTTATCGGTCAAGCTGACCATAATTTTTTTACCAATCTGTTGGGCGGTAGCATATTTAGCCTGGCGTAGTCGGCTTAGTACTTGCTGGGCCTGAGCTCTTTTACGTAAACGCATAAGGCCGCGTATATAGAATTTATCCCGCCCGACTGCTTTCCAGCCAAAGTATTTTGGTCCAGCAAAAAAATTATAGTAATCAATCCCAGCCTGCCCAACCTCCGCCATAAGTTCTAAAGCTATTTTAGTGAGTTGGTGTTTGGGAATCAGAGGGGACATAAGTGTTTTGATATACAGCTTAGATAAGGTAGCTGGGTAATTGGTGAAATATGATTTATGAAGCTAATTAAACATTAGCACTTTGTCATTTTTCGGAAAAGTGTCCGGCCGGACACTTTTCCGAAGAGGTAATTTGAAACAAATTGTTAACGACTGTGTGGCGGGCTGGTTGGTTGAAGGGAGGACGTTTAATGTCAATCTAGGGGTGAAGGGTTTGGTTATATGGTCATAGGCGGTTTATTAGTGATATTTGTTTATTTGCTTAGAGTTTAAATTTGTGGTATAGTAAAGATATATTTTAAGTTAATTTGTGGTATGCCCAGTAATACAACTTCGCTAGCGCTTAACAACCGACACGTATCATAACCTTATGTCTAATTTAGGCCCATTTGGTTTACCATACTTGTTTAATCACCCTCGCGCTAAGGTGGTTGAGCGAAGTTGATATACTGGGTATGATTATGGTGCTAAGTTAAGCCTTTACTTATACCATGTTACGAGCTGCAGCTGATAGCATTCGTCACTACATTAATAAGGGCATCGTTATGTCCCCTGTTTTGCTGTTGGCGCTGATTTTGGGCTTGTTTTTGGTCGTGATACCCATACCAGCCGCGGCTGGTATTGCCGGCTTTTTTGCCGGCGTAATTTTGTGGTTTGCCCAGTTTTTTGGCAAATTGGCCCTCACTTTCATTGGTTTGCTGGTGGAGGTGGCTCAGTACAATGATTTTATAAACGCGCCGGCGGTGCAAAAAGGCTGGGTGGTGATGCGGGACGTGGTCAACATGTTCTTTATTGTTATTTTGTTGGCGCTGGCTTTTGGCACGGTTTTTAGGGTGGAGCATTATCAGTACAAACACACGTTGAGTAAAGTGCTGATTATGGCGGTGCTGGTGAATTTTTCCAAGAGCATTGCCGGTTTTATCATTGACGTGTCCCAGGTGGTGATGCTCACCTTTGTCAACGGTTTCAAAGAGGCGGCGGCCGGTAACTTTGTCAACGGTTTTGGCTTGGATAAGATGTTCCAGTTTGCCGAGAATAATTCGCCAGAAGCCATCGCGGACGAAGGCGCTTTTTTCTACGCGGCTTTGCTGGCCTTGATTGCTTTGGCCATTACCTGCGTGGTAGTGGGCGTGTACCTTATTATCTTTATGCTGAGAATCGCCGTCTTGTGGCTGCTGGTTATTACATCACCCATAGCTTTTTTAGCTTCGGCTTTCCCGGGCGAATCGCATCTTAAACAAGAGGCTGCTAAATGGTGGGACTATTTCGGCCGTTACGTTACTACCGGGCCTTTGTTGGCCTTCTTTTTGTGGCTCTCCCTGGCGGTGATGCAATTTGGCTCCAGCGCTTTGGGCGATTTTGTTGTTAAGGGGGGCTTTGACAAAAGCGTGCCAGCCGCGGCCGTCACTGCTATCGGCGGCTCGGAAGTGTTGCTGTCGTTTATGATTAACATTGTTTTGCTGCTCGGGGGGTTGTATTTTGCCAGCCAGCTTGGGGTAGCCGGCGGCAGCCTGGCCGGCGCGGCGTTGCAGGGCATGCAGAAGATCAGCACTTCCCCATTGCGAGGAGCAGGATGGGCGGCAAAGAATGCTGGTAAATGGGGATTGAAACGTTTAGATGATGCCCAAGCTGGCCTTCAAAAACGATTTATGCAAAGTGGTCTTGGGCAAAAATTGGCCAAATCAAAATTAGGACAAGGTCTTGGTTTAGGCAAAATTGCTGAACATGGGATCCAATTGAGAACCCTACCCCATGCGTGGGAGGAACGGTCTAAGCGTAAGGAGAGGGAACGTTTGGGATCCAGCGCCGGGGTGGCCGAAGATATAATGTCCAGGACCTTGTCGCTTGGAAATGATAAAACAAACAAGTCATCAGAGCAGAATGCCAAACTTGCCACTGAAGCATCAGCCGAGGTTATAGCTGTTTCTACGGATTGGGAAAATTTGGCGAACGAGATAGAGGACTGCCTAAATGATAAAGGTGAAGTCAGGGGGGGGAGAGAGCATCTTTTTGAGGGGTTGATGGTTCAGTTGTCCAAGACGCATGACCCGAATGAAATCATGAAGAATTCTAAAATGGGTAGAAAGTACGGCCTCACATATACTTCCGAAAGTATCAAAAAGTTCCTTATAGATGCTTTGGGCAAGGGCAAAGCAACCGAACAAGTTGCTCGGGTAGGCTTCAGAATGCAAGAAGCAGGACTCACCAATACCGACGGGTTGATTAAAGGGACGTTTAGGATGAAACACGGCCATTTTGATATGCCTGACTATTTTGCCGAGAGAGTTGAGGCAGCACAGTCTTCAGACCCCAGTCTTACCAAGGTCCAGGCGGAGGAAAGTGTGGTGAAGAAAAAACGCACTGCTCTGGAAGAAGTAAAACAGAATGAGATAGCTTTACGCGATACTGATAAGGGTGGCTACGGCAAGGCCTATAAGGATCTTAATGCTGAACAGAAGTCTAAAGTTAGTAGTGCCGCGCATGCGGAGGTAGAAGCCATTCCTCTCGCAGCAATACAGAATATGGTTCAGCGGGAAGACCAGGGCAAAGTTGCAGCAGCTTTCATAGCGAAACGTACCTTTAGAAACATCAGCAATCAGGCGCGATTCCAAGACTTTTTTGCCGAGGTTGCTGATCAGTTTGGCAACCGGTACGCCGGTGCACTCACTGACGTCGGCAGAGCCAATATCAGGCTTAACGGCGGAGCCATGGCCCAGCAATACAACGCCATGAATGAGGAAACCAAGAAGTACCTTGGGCGAAGCATTGACCTCTTTGTGAAGGATTTTGATGAAAATATCGATACGATGAAACCCGAAGAAATAGAAAATTCCCTCATGTTTATATCAGCCATCGTGACCGGTAAGCAGGTGATATCTGATGAAAACATAATAAGTACTGATGATATAAAGAAATACATAGAGAAGTACACCCCGACGCGAAATGATGATGTGAAATTGATCAACCAAAACCGCCGAGATGCAGGAATACTTGATGTATATGGAGTTGAGTTAAAGGATGATGCGCCAGTGTATAATGTTAAAAGGGATGATAAGTATCCCACACCGAAATCGCACTCACAAAAAAGGCAACAGAGTCAAAACGAAGGAGGGCCCGCCACTTCAGCGCCACCTACTTCTAAAATTGAAATTATTAGTCCGTATGCACCCATACCACCTAAATCTCAACGTGTAGCATAAGTGTTTAAATTTATATAATTTTACATGGTAGGACAGTTAGAGTCAGTGCTCCAAAAAATAAGACAACAGCCTGCTAATTTATCTGAATTAGCAGGCGTGGTTGAACGATGTCTAAATGATTTTGATTTGCGCCAAGCCCAAGCTCTAGCCAAGCAACTTGAGCTATCTTTGGTGGCAATACCACAAGGGTTACAGCCCTCGGTACGAGGGATGATTGCTCGGTTAAAGTTTTTAGCCTTGCCGTTGTATTTGAATCGTGAAGATATACTTAGCCCTTTCAGGGTCGGTTTGGGCGCTGCGTTACGGTATGAAACGCCAGATATCATACAGCGTATTAGGGCAAAACTCCTTGATTTCTGGATTGGCAATCGTGATCAGTGGCGACAGGATATTATAACGACCCTCCACCAGAACACCGACGTTATTACCTCTGCTGGTCCCTCGGGAACCAATCAGAATCTACCAGGTACCGTTGCCATATGGTTATCGAATTATGATCAGGTTTTAGGGGCTGATCTTATTGATAACATAAAAATAATTGATTACCTATTTAGAACAAAATGGACAAAAGTAATTTCATCAGAGGATAGAGCAGTTTTAAGAAAGCTTTTTAATATCTATGAGTACCTTAAGCTATCATCAACCAGCGCTTTAGGCGTTGAAGAGGAGTTGGATTTTGTGGAAGGTGGGGTTATAAAAGATTTTGATCAAGGACTGCCGAAACCTATTCTTGATTTGCGATCTTATACTAAAGGATCCCAGTTTGACGATGGGCTACGTTCAAGTAGTTTACCTATACAGAATTTAGTCAAACCGGTGGTGAAGGGCATGTTGAGCGAGAATAGGATGATTGTGCCAAAAACACTTGAACCAACTCAATCAACACCTACAATCCTAAAGACTTCCGAACCAGTGGCTACGAAGCCAGCTACGGCAAGCCAGCCCGCGGTTACCAAATCGGCCACCCCGGCGCCAGTTGCACTGCTTCAACCTGTGCCACAGGCTTTAAAGTCCTCTGAACCGGCGTTTATGTTTGATGCGCAGGATGAATTGGAAGCGGACAAATATAGAAGTAAGAGTAAGAGTTCAGAGGAAGGAGTTATTCTAGAAAAAGAATTGCGAAGTTTGGCTGAAGAAGTAATCAAGAAATATAATTTTAGTTTTAAAGATGAGACTAAACATCGGCGGTTTGTGCAGTTGTTTGTTTCGCACCTGAAAGACGTGCGCGATGTGGTTGAGCTGCGCGAGGCTCTGTTAAAGTCAGCTGAGGTTGGGGGACTTGGTCTTGATAGTGATAAAGCCGAGCAGGTGGTGAAGATTATTGAGAGTGCGAAAAAAGAATTTGAAACTCGAAACTTGAAACCTGAAGCTAGAAAGCCGGTGACTGAATTGGAAAAATTAGTACAGTTGGAAAGTGCAAATGCTAGTGTAGGAATTAAGAATCAAGAATCCCCGCAGCAGTCCACTGTGGTAGACGCTACGGGGCAGGTAGGAATTAGGAAACCAGAGTTGGAAAAAGTTATCTCGCCAGCTACTGCCACTAAAGCTCCGGCCATAGAGCCGGCGCCACAACAAATTCCGGCAACACCGACTACGTCAGTCAGTCCGGTAGTGCCGTGGCAGCCGCCTAAAGTTGAGTTGCCATCCGTTGTTAATAAACTGACGTTCCTGCCGCCTCCACAGACAGAAACTAAGGCTCAAGACTTGGGCAAAAAAATTGCGTCCCCCATGAAAGTAGCGGCCCCAGCCGTCAAGACAGAGCCTTCGGCTGAAGTAGATAAAGCCAAACTTGAACGGTGGCGGGAGGAAATGTTGCAGGAGATAGCACGTGTGGCGCCGCCCACAGCGGCGCCAATACCCAATGCCCAAATCCTAATTTCTAAAGAAGCCCCAAATCCTAAATTACAAAACACGGAGTCAAAAATGGGAAGTAGTGAGCAGAAAGTTGAGGTGAGGCGGCCGAGAGTGGAAGATGTGAAGGCGCCACCGCGGACCTTAGGGCCATTGGAGGAGCTGAAGAGTTTAAGTTTGGTGGATTTTAGGCGGCTGTCTCCTTCCGCCAGCGAGGCGCTTGATAAAATAAAGGCTAAAATAGAGTTGATAGGTGAGGCTTCGGTGGCTAAGAGGCTGGAGGCAGTGCGCGCTTGGCAGAATTCGGTTGTTTATCAGCTTTATCTTAAGCTCGGCCGCGCCAGCATTGAGCAAGGCAAGACCATAGCCGCACTGATTAAAGAGTTTGCCGCCAGGGGTGAAGCCACATTGACTGAGCAAGAGTTTGAGGCAGTGGTGGACTTTAACGTAAAATTGAGATTCTAAATAATTTAAAATTAAAAAATCAAAATGGAAAATGGCTATATGTCAAATCAAAACCCAAATCAATCCATAATTTCCAAACCCCAAATCCCAAGTTCCAATAAAATTCCAAATTTTGAATTAGTTAAACATTTATTGGAAATTGAGGCTTGGACATTGGGATTTTAACTATTACTACTGTGCAGCAATTTGTCGTGCCACAATTTATAGACGTGGAGGATAAGATTATGGGCCCCATTACCACCCGGCAGTTTTTGATTGTGTTGGCGGCCGGGCTGCTGACTTTTTTGGAGTATAAGCTGGCCGACTTTTCACTTTTTATCATTGAAGCTTTAGTTACGCTGAGCATATCTATCGTTCTGGCTTTTGTAAAAGTAAATGGCATGCCGGCTCATTTTTTCCTGCTGAATATGCTGCAGAATTTTAAACGGCCTAGGGTGCGGGTCTGGCAAAAGTATGTTTCCGAGGTTGAACTAAAGGCCGCTTTAAAGCAGCCGGTAGTGGTGGCTAAGGCTGTAGCTGCGCATAAAGCGCCGCCTCAACGGAGCAAGTTGCAGGAGTTAGCTTTGCAGGTGGATACCGGCGGAGCGTATCAAATGGAAAATGTAAATGTCAAAAATCAAAATGACAATGAAAAAAGTAAAAAATAATTTTGTATTTTAATCTGTCATTTTCCATTTTGATTTTTAAATTTTAAATTTATTTTTGTGCCCAAGACTAACAAACTCGCCAAAGCCAAGCCGCCGTCTACTGTGACCTATCTTGATATAGCCGAGGTTAAGGATGACGTGGTGGTGATGAAAGATGGCACCCTGAGAGCCGTGCTAATTTGTTCATCAGTGAATTTTGCTCTCAAGAGCGAGGATGAACAAAACGCCACTATTCAGGCTTACGTGGGATTTTTGAACTCTTTGGAGTTTCCAATTCAGATTGTCATCCAATCGCGCAAGCTTAACATTGACGGTTATTTGGATAAACTGAAGGCGGCCGAGAAGCAACAAACCAATGAGCTGCTGCGGGTGCAAATTGCCGAGTATGTGGCTTACATCAAGGAGCTTATCAGTTTGGGCGACATCATGACTAAGCGGTTTTATGTGATGGTGCCTTATAACCCAAGCTCCGACGCGCGTCGTGGTTTTTGGCAACGTTTTAAATCCGTGCTGTCGGCCGCCGGTATGGTAAAATTATCGCGCGAGCAGTTCAGTCGTTACGCTGAGGCCTTGGAGCAGCGCGTTAACTTTGTAGTTAGCGGTTTGGCTTCAGTGGGGGTGAAAGCGGTCAGGCTTGATACCCAGAGTTTGATAGAGCTTTATTACAATACTTATAATCCTGAACTTAGAGAACAGGAGAAGTTAGCCAAAGTGGAGGAGTTGAAGGTGGAAACAGTGTAAATGTAAAATGTAAATATCAAAATGGAAAATGACTATATGTTAAATCAAATCTCAAACCAATCCGTAATTTCCAAGCCCCAAGCCCCAAGTTCCAATAAAGTTCCAAGTTTTGAATTATTTAGACGTTTATTGGAAATTGGAGCTTGGATATTGGGATTTTAACTATAATTTTAATTTTTGATTTTTAAATTTTAAATTTGAAACATGGCCATCACTGCCGAACAAGCCAAACAAGCCACAGCCAAAGTTATTGCTAAGCAAGTCGAACTGGCCGAGGCTTCACAAAAGGAGTTATTGGAAGCTGAGCGTGTTTTGCGCGAGGGCGCGGTGAGAGTGCGTGATTTGATTGCCCCCTCCTCTTTTCGTGTGACCCCGAATCACGTGGAACTTAATGGTTTGTATCTGCGAACTCTGTTTGTCATGACATACCCGCGGTATATCTCGGTGGGGTGGTTTGCGCCCATAGTTAATATGTCAGCCACGCTAGATGTGGGCATGTTTTTTTACCAAGTACCGCCGGAAATTATTCTTAAACAGTTACGCAATAAGGTCGGGGCTCTGGAAGCGCAGATAATTTCCGACAGCGAAAAGGGCGCGCCGCGCGATCCTATTCGTGAAACGGCCCTGCGTGACATTGAACAGTTGCGCGATAATTTGACCCAGGGCATAGAGAAATTCTTCCAGTACGCCTTGTATATCACGATTTATGCCCAAAGCGAAAAAGAGCTTGATAAACTGACCGAGCAGGTGGAATCTTTATTCGGCGCTAAGTTGGTGTACACCCGGCGGGCCTTGTGGCAGGCCGAGCAGGGCTTTAATTCCACTTTGCCGGTCGGCAACGATGAATTACAGGTTTATTTTAACATGAACAGTTCGCCAGTGGCCTCCTCTTTTCCCTTTATTTCCTCAGAGCTGACTAGCGACAGCGGCATTCTTTACGGTATCAACCGGCATAATAATTCTCTTATTCTGTTTGATCGTTTTAGTTTACAAAATGCCAATTCAGTGGTTTTTGCCACTTCTGGGGCAGGCAAAAGCTACTGCGTAAAACTGGAAGTACTGCGTTCGTTGATGATGGGGGTGGATGTGATAATTATTGATCCGGAAATGGAGTATAGTCACCTGTCTTCGGCCGTGGGCGGATCCTATATTAACATTTCCTTAAATTCCGCTTCTAAAATAAATCCTTTTGACTTGCCACGGCCAGTAGGTGAAGAGGCCAAAGCCGGCGATATCATTCGTTCAGCCGTTATTACGCTCAAGGGCTTATTCCGTTTGATGTTTGGCGCTCTGACG
>JACRFM010000014.1 GCA_016234305.1 Candidatus Kerfeldbacteria bacterium | reverse complement strand
TTGCTAAACTAACTCAAAAGGTGGTGAATAATGCAGTTGCACTTATTAACCATCGCCCCAGAAAAAGACTTAGCTATCTGACTCCTTATGAGGTCTTTATGGAAGGGAAATTAATTGCAGTTCAAGCTAGAATGTAGGAATTATACATTCAATCTACAACAAAAACCCGCCCCTTAACTCCGCCAGTTGGCAGAATCCCGGAGCGGGAGTTCAATATTACTTACTCCTCCACTTTTATACTAGCGCCTTTGCGTTCGCGGTGCTTGCGCGCCACTTTGACGCGGGCCAGCTCCTTTTCCAAACGCGCGGCCAAGGCTGTATAATCCTCAGCTTCAACCACCCGCTGCTGCATTAGTTCGCTGGCGCGAGCCCGTGCCGCTTCCGCCCGTTCAATATCAATTTCAGCCGAATGTTCAGCCGTATCTGCTAACACCGTAACACTGCCGGGCTGAACCTCAATAAATCCGCCAGACACAGCCATCATAACTTCCTCACCCCTAACCTTAACCCTCACCTCGCCCGGCACGAGGGCCGCCACCAAAGGAATATGGTCTGGTAAAATCGTAATCTCGCCCAGCTTGGTAGGCAGAGTAATAGACTCTGCCAACTCGGCACTAAAGACTACTCGTTCGGGAGTGACGATTTTAAAATTTAAGGTTTTGGACATATCAATTGAAAATTTAAAAATCAAAATCATTCTTTATCCTGTCATCGCCCCGCCGTTGGCGGGACAAGCGAAAGTGTGGCGACCTCAAAAATTTAGATTGCCACGTCGCCCCGATGGACATCGGGGCTGCCTCGCAATGACGACCAATACTTCATTTTCTATTTCCATATTTACATTTTAAATTTCTATACCACCTCATCTATACTGCCTTTCATATAAAAGGCTTGTTCGGGTTTGCCGTCGTGCTTGCCTTCTAAAATTTCCTTAAAGCCGCGAACTGTCTCAGCCCGGGAAACGTACTTGCCAGCCGTGCCGGTAAAAACCTCGGCCACAAAGAAAGGCTGGGAAAGGAAACGCTGAATTTTGCGGGCGCGGGCCACGGTCAATTTATCTTCTTCAGAAAGTTCTTCCATACCTAAGATAGCAATAATATCCTGTAAATCTTTGTAGCGCTGCAGCACCCGTTGGACTTCGCGCGCCACTTGATAATGCTCGGCGCCAATAATCTGCGGGTCTAAAATAGTGGAAGTGGAATCAATTGGGTCCACCGCCGGATAAATACCCAGCTCGGTCAGAGCGCGCGACAAGACTACCGTAGAATCAAGATGGGCAAAAGTAGTCGCTGGCGCCGGGTCGGTTAAATCGTCAGCCGGCACGTAGACCGCTTGCACGGAAGTAATAGAGCCTTCCTTGGTGGAAGTAATGCGTTCCTGCAGCTCGCCCATTTCCGTGGCCAAAGTCGGCTGATAACCGACAGCCGAAGGAATACGGTTGAGTAGCGCTGACACTTCTGAACCAGCTTGCGTAAAGCGGAAAATATTATCAATAAAGAGCAACACATCCTGTTTGGATTCATCACGGAAATATTCCGCCATGGCCAGGCCGGTTAAACCCACGCGCGCGCGCACTCCGGGCGGTTCATTCATTTGTCCAAAAACCAGCGAGGTTTTATCCAACACGCAGGATTCCTTCATTTCATAATACAATTGATTGCCTTCACGCGAACGTTCGCCCACGCCGGCAAACACGGAAAAACCGCCGTGCTCCGAGGCAATATTGCGAATCAGTTCCATAATCACCACGGTTTTGCCCACGCCCGCGCCGCCAAACAAACCGACTTTACCGCCTTTAACAAACGGACAAATCAAATCGATTACCTTAATACCGGTTTCAAAAACTTCAGTCTTAGTGGCCTGGTCCACGAATTTCGGCGAGGGGCGGTGAATAGGATAAGTCTTACTGGTTTTAATGGGCGGCAAATTATCCAGCGGCTGCCCTAAAGCATCTACCATGCGACCCAAAGTTTCTTTACCCACCGGGATAGATATTGGCTTACCAGTGTTAATCACCTCCAGCCCGCGCGCCAAACCATCAGTCGCGCCCATGGCTACGGTTCTGACATTACCGCCGCCCAAGTGCTGCTGCACTTCAAGTACCAAAATCTCGCCCGAGTTCATGGTAACTTCCAAGGCTTGATAGATCGGCGGTATCTCCTTGGTAAAAGACACATCCACCACCGGACCTATAACTTGTATAACTTTACCTGTATTCATATATTTAGTAATTAGTTAATCCCAGTATATCAACTTCGCTGACAAAATTAGCGAACGTGAGTTGACAGACTGTTTAATTGATAAATGATAATTTAAATCTGATTAAGATTTTTATTTTACTAGTTTTGTTAAAAGCGAGCCCAAGAACCAAGAGATATTCATCGTAGTACTGTCATTGTTGCTATCAATTGTTGGCAAGTGATGTACCCCAGTGGCGATGCGAGGGTACCGAGCTTTGCTCTGGTTCTGGGCGAGCGGAAGCGTAAGTTGTTATACTGGGTAAAAATCTATAATTCTTAATAAAAATAATTCTAACCGCCCACAGCCGCCCGACCGCCAGTAATATCCGCCAGCTCCGAAGTAATAGAGGCTTGCCGCGCCTGGTTAAAAGCCAAAGTTAAGGCGTCTACCATATCTTTAGCAGCTTCCGAAGCGTTGCGCATAGACATCATACGCGCTGAGTGTTCAGCCGCGTCTGATTCCAACACTGCCTGATAAATCTGCACTTCCAGTAAACGCGGCAATAATTCCCCCAGCACCTCACTGGTTGAGGGCTCAAACAAATACTCATATTCGCCAAAATTATGTTTAACCTCTGGCGCCGCCGGCGGTTTAGACTGACTGACTCCCAAATAAGGGTCGGGGGTTAAGTCAATGGGTAATAATTGTTTAAGCCGCGGTTTTTGCACCAAGGGTGAAATAAAATCTGTATAGGCCAACACCACTTTGTCATAACGGCCGCTTAAATAATCATTAATCAGTAATTCTACCACTGGCAGAATTTCTGACAGTTTGGTGGTAATATCTTGTTTAACAAATTCAGCCGCCAAATTAAACCCTTGCCGCAGCAAAATATCGCGGCCGCGCTTGCCTAAAGTAACCAGTTCCACCGCTTCAGGTTTAGCTTCAGCCTGCAGGCTCTGCTTTATATAATTAATAACCTTATGGGTAAGCTGGTTATTAAAACCGCCGCACAAACCGCGATTGGAGCTTACGACCAAAACAGCCACCCGTTTAATATTTTCCCGTGGCGTAAGCAAGGGCTGCTCGGCTTCACTGACCCGACGTTTCAGCTCTAAAACCAATTGCCAAGCCAAATCACTGTAACTGCGGCTCATTAAAGTATTAGCCACCGCCCGACGCATTTTGGCAGCCGACACCAATTCCATCGCCTTGGTGATTTGGCGGGTTGATTTAATGGAGCGAATGCGGCGTTTAATTTCTCTAGTGGCTTGAGGCATCTTAAAAAGTTAAAAATTAGAAGTCAAAAGTCAAAACCGCAAGTAAAAATTCAAAACTTTTTAGTTTTAAGTTGTACTTTTGATTTTTTACTTTTGAGTTTTGAATTGACATGATTTGGATTTTGAAATTTGATATTTTTCTAAATTCCCATTTGTTTAACTTCCGTAATCGCCTGCTGCAAGGCCGTCTCAATCTCCGGCGTCAGGTCCTTAACTTTAATAATTTCCTTCATGACAGGCTTATTTTTTAAATAGTCATGGAATTTCTTTTCCCAGTCACGGATTTTTTCTGACGGCACATCGTCTAGCAATCCATTGACCACGGCGTATAAAATGGCCACTTGCTGTTCTACTGGCATCGGTTCAAATTGCCCTTGTTTTAAAATCTCCGTTACCCGCTTGCCGCGTTCTATACGTTGCTTAGTAGCTTCATCCAAATCAGAGCCAAATTGGGCAAAGGCCGCCAATTCCCGATATTGCGCCAAATCAAGCCTGAGCTTGCCGGCTACTTTTTTCATAGCCTTAATTTGAGCGCTGGAACCAACACGTGAGACGGACAAACCAATGTTCAAAGCCGGACGAATACCTTGATAAAACAAATCATTTTCCAAATAAATCTGCCCGTCAGTAATGGAAATCACGTTAGTCGGAATATAAGCCGAAACATCACCGGCCTGGGTTTCAATAATCGGCAAAGCTGTTAAACTACCACCGCCATAATCAGCCGACATCTTGGCTGAACGTTCTAGCAGCCGAGAGTGCAAATAAAACACATCACCAGGATAAGCTTCACGTCCCGGCGGCCGCCGCAGCAGCAAAGAGATTTGACGGTAAGCTACGGCGTGCTTGGATAAATCATCATAAATCAGCAACACGTCCTGGCCTTTGTCCATAAAATATTCACCCATGGCGCAACCGGCGTACGGCGCCAAAAACGACAGCGCCGCTGGCGCCGAAGCCCCGGCTAAAACTACCGTGGTGTATTCCATAGCTCCCATTTGTTCCAATTTGGCCACAATTTTAGCAATCTTAGATTCTTTTTGCCCAATACCTACGTAAATACAAATTACATTTTGTCCTTTTTGATTAATAATGGTGTCAATCGCCAAAGCGGTTTTACCAGTTTGGCGGTCGCCAATAATAAGCTCGCGCTGGCCGCGGCCAATCGGAATCATTGAATCTATAGCTTTGATGCCGGTCTGCAGCGGCGAATTAACCGCTTGCCTCGTAATAACGCGCGGCGCGATCCGTTCCACTGGATTGTATTTGGCCGCCACAATCTTACCTTTGCCGTCAAGCGGCTCGCCTAAAGGGCTAACTACCCGTCCGACTATACCCGGACCAACCGGCACCGACAGGATTTTACCAGTGGATTTAACTGTACTGCCTTCTTCAATCTCCAGATAATCGCCTAAAATCATGGCACCCACTTGACTCTCTTCCAGGTTCAAGGCTACGCCCAGCACACCCTGGTTAAATTCCAACATCTCCGAAGCCATAACCTTGCTTAAGCCGGAAATTTTGGCAATACCATCACCGACTTCCACCACCGTTCCGATCTCGTCTTTAGTCACCTCGACTTCAAATGATTCAAGTTCGGAAGTTAGAGTCTTAAGTAAACTGTCTTTAGTCGCGTCTTTCATATAAGTGTCCAAAATAATAACAAATTAATATTTATGATTTTAAGCCGGCCAAATGATTATATAAATTATCCAATCTGCCTTTTAAGGAAGCGTCAAAACGGGTATTATTCATAGTGACGACTACGCCGCCTAATAAGTGCGGTTTTATGACTGAATTAACTTCCACTCCACTGTCCGCGAGTAAGGCTAAGGTTTTTTTTAGCTCCCGAGCTACCCCAGCCGCTAATGGCCGCGCTGAAGCCACTTCCGCTTCAACTAAATTGTGCTGCTCCAGCCACAACTTTTTAATCTCAGTTATAATTTGATAACGCCAGTTAAAATGTTTATGACGCCAAACCAATTGCCAAAAATTACGAGTAATCTTATTGACCTCACCTGGTTTATGACTGGCTATAGTAGTTAAATAGGCTTGAGCGTAAGTGCGTGGCGTATACTTCATACAGTTATTTGCGTTTGGAAACTTCTTTAACCGCCTCCTCCACTAAACTTTTATCTATTTGTTCAGCCGGCAATTTGCCTACCAATTTAGCTAAGGCCTGAGTAACCAGTTTAGCGGCTTGCTGGCGCAGAGTCTGAAATTGCACCGCTTGTTCAGCAGTAAACTTGGCCCGCGCCTCCTCCACTACTTTAGCTGATTCAGTTCTAACCCGGGTTAAAATCTCCTGTCGTCTTTGTTCGGCCTCGGCTTCACCTTGTTTAATAATTTCTTGCGCCTGCTTTCTGGCTTCAGTTAAAACTTCCTGCTGGCGCGTCTGCAATTCAACCAACTCTTTATCAATCTCATCAGCTTTAATTAAACTCTGACTGATACGCTGTCGACGTTCGGCTAAAAATTTCAACAGCGGCTTATACAGCAGGCGATACAAAACCGCCAAGACTATTAAAAAATTGACAAGTTGCGCTATGAGCAGTCTCCAATCTATACCGAGTTTAGTTAATAAGTCCATAATAAGTAAATCAAAATTAAAAGTCTAACTTTTATCCCGATGGCCATCGGGATGGTTGCACGAGGCAACCAAAATCAAAATGAAAAATTTGCTAACAATAATTTTGATATTTGACCCGCCTGCCAAAGTCCGCCTGAGACGGACGTCGGGCAGGTTTTTCCATTTTACATTTCTCGTATCTCCTCCTTCCAGCTTACCATCTCACAAAAGACAGTAAGCCGGGAACAAAGAGCTACTAAACAAACTTGATGATTAACGCCATGACCAGCGCGTAAATGGCAATAGCTTCACAAAAAGCCACCGCCAGAATCATGGCTGTTTGAATTTTGGCAGCCGCCTCGGGGTTGCGGCCAATCGCCTCCACGGCTTTGGCGGCCAATTTACCAATGGCTAGCGCCGGAAAAATACCGCCAATGGCAATGGTGGCGCCAGCGGCGATGCCTTTGATAACATCAGGACCGATGGTAGCGGCGGCTTGCACGACTTCATTTTCTCCTGCCATATAATTAATCCTTTCGCGGCTGAAGTTTGTTCGCTACGGCTGTAATTTTTTATTTAAGGCCGTCAATCAAACTTCAACTTTAAGAAATTAGCATCTACCCTGGCCGTACGAGCCACGACAGATGTTAACTACCTAATGTTGTTCAGCGTGGTCAACTGTCGCAATTGTTAAAAAAACCAAAGTCAGCAAGGAAAATACCAAAGCCTGTACCAAACCGACAAAGATTTCCAAAAAAATAAAAGGCATAGGGGCAATATATGGCACCAAAGCCGATACCACAATCAATAAAACTTCACCGGCAAAAACATTGCCGAACAACCGAAAAGAAAACGACATTACCCGGGCTAACTCTCCCACTAATTCAAGTAAACCCACAAAAAACAAAATCGGATTATGAAAGTTTAGATATTTGCCAGCATGCTTTAAAAAACCGATGGCGGCAATGCCAAAAATTTGCGTACCCACAACCGAAGCGAGAGCTATAGCCAAAGTACCATTCAAATCAGCCGAAGCTGAACGCAAAAACGGCACTAAAATCGTTTTGCCATAAACGACTTCGGCTACACCAATGGAACCAACACCCGGCAATAAACCAAACCAATTGGACAGCAAAACAAAAATAAATATGGTACCGGCCAGGGGAAAGAATTTTTCGGCTTTACCGCGGTCGCCGGTAACACTAGTCATAAATTCCAAAATACCATCAACTATGGTTTCTAAAAAATTCTGCAAGCCAGTTGGCACGGCGGTTAACTTACGGCGTCTGAATATTACCGCTAGCAACACCAACCCTAAGGCCACTATAAAGCCCACTAACAAAGAGTTGGTTACTGGGAAAGTTCCAATATGAAAAACCGGTTCAGCGACTAAAGAGATTTCCATAAATTAATTCTTGGTAGTATTAGTTGTCTTATAATTGCCAGTTTTATCATCTTTGACAACCGGATTTAAAATTTCTTTGATTTTTTTATAAAGCACATAAACCGTAATGACTATTGAAACAGTTACGCCAATCAATAAGAACAAGGGTGAAGTGTTAAAATACTTGTCAAGTAAGCGGCCACCACCAGCCAAAACAACCAGTGGTATAGCTACAGTGTAACCAAGTTCCCAAGCCAAGCCAAAAGCGCTCATTAACGGTCTATTGGACAAAGGTGTTTCTTGTTCAGTCATAGCAAATGTTGATGACAAAAATCAACTTACGGTCAATTATTATAACCCGTAAAACATATTTCGTCAATGGCTAAAAAATTTTTTGGCTCAAATAAGGCAAAAATAGAGTTATTATTTGTAAATTGTCGACTTTTATTCAACATCAACTAATAAATGACAAAGCAAATATCCAAAAATATATTAAGTCAAAAGTTAGAAGTCAAAAGTCAAACCTGCAACGCAAAACTCAAAACTTTTAACTTTTGAATTGTACTTTTGATTTTTGACCTTTGACTTTTGAGCTGACATGGTTTGTCCGCCAGTGGCGGATTGAAATTTGAAATCAGTTAGAAATTAAAAATTATTTCACTACTACTCTTTTGGCTTATCCAACAAGGCTACTTCTATGCCAATAGCTTCGCCCGAAATTCTTAAAACGTCCTTATCAATCTTTTTAAGTTCACCGTAAGCCGAATTGTAAGAATTTACGGTGGTACCTAAATTACTGCCTAACTTTTTCATGTATTCATCATAAGATAATAAATGCTTAGCCAAGGTTTCCACATTCTTACGAATCTCCTTAGCCGACTCCTCTATCTGCAAGGCGCGCAACCCTTGGAGCACGGTTTGCAAATACGCTAGGAACGATGTCGGCGACACAATAATTACATGCTTATCCTTAAAAGCGTATTCAATCAAATCACGGGTGTTAACTTTAACCGCGCCAACTTGCGCTACTAATAAATCATAATAAATGGCCTCGTGCGGTATGAACATAAAAGCAAAATCCATCGTGTTTTCCTCTGGCTTAACATACTTGGAGGTTTCGTCAATCCGATTTTTCAAATCAGCCTTAAACAGTTTTTCCAAACGTTCCCGTTCTGCCGGGTCACGCTCTTCCGCTAAACGATTGTAATTTTCCAAACTGAATTTGGAATCAATGGGGATTATTTTGTCTTTAACAAAAACTACCGCGTCCACGATCGTGCCGTCTTTAAACGGATACTGCATTTGATAGCTGCCGGCTGGTAAAACATTTTTCAATAAAGTTTCCAAATAATATTCACCTAAAATACCGCGTTGCTTGGGATTTTTTAAAATATCCTGCAAATTCTGCAACTGGTCGGCAAAATTAACTACCTGACGATTAGTTTCATCCAATTTAGTTAATCGCTCGGTAACGTCACGAATAATTTTGGCCGATTCGCCAAACTGCGCCTGCAGCATCCGGGTGGACTCGCCCAGTTTGCCGTC
>JACRFM010000015.1 GCA_016234305.1 Candidatus Kerfeldbacteria bacterium | reverse complement strand
GTTTAATGACGGCTGTTTTGGTGGCCGCGCCGGCTGTTATGGCCCGAATGCTTAGTCGGAATTTAAAACAGTATGCCGCCTGGGGGACTGCCCTGGGAGCGTTGCTAGCGGCGGCGGGAATTATAATGACTAAAATTTTTATTGTGCCAGCGGGCATTTTAATCACTTTAACGGCGATTTTATTATTTGCGGTTGTCTTAGTGGTTAAAGAAATATTTGCAAAGATACAAAAATATAAACAGCTAGGGCGAAGGTAGCGTGTTTTAAGATTGAAATACCAA
This sequence comes from Candidatus Kerfeldbacteria bacterium, assembly GCA_016234305.1. GTDB lineage: Bacteria > Patescibacteriota > Patescibacteriia > Veblenbacterales > UBA10138 > JACRFM01. The sequence continues at coordinate 24,565 of JACRFM010000015.1, read as the reverse complement.
ATACACGCTGGGTTCTTATGAAAAAGAACCCAGCGTGTATTTCTGAAATACAGCTGCCGGAAGAATTTATTTCCATTTATACATTTGGTCCGCCCAAGTGGCCAGTGAGTTCATAATTCTTTCGGATTCGGTTTGTTTTTCTACCGATAGCACTGCGCCGCAAACTTTTCGCCCCTGCGGCGTATACAAGCCGGCGCTAATATGATATTTGGTTTCTGTTAAGTAACCAGTTTTGGCGCCAAAATAACGCTGGGGATAGCGCCGCAAATCATGGACAGTATGGCGAATAAGTTTCTCGCGCCCAGATGACAAGTTATAGCTGATAAACGGTTTGGAACTGTATTTAGAAATTTGCGGTTCGGTAAAAGCCCCACAAGCCGCGAGCGCCATATCGTAAGCCGTGCTAGTATTGTCCAACGATAGTCCGCTTGGTTCAACAATGGTGGTATTTTTTAATCCCCAATCAGTGGCCGTCAGGCGCATTTCTTTGATAAATTCCTCGCGGCTGGTGCCCAGCCAGCGCGGCATGGCCGCTGCCACGTTGTTGGTGGAAGCGATTAACATAGTGGCAAAACCCTGTTCAAAAGTGATGGTTTCATCTCCTTCCAGTAGTAGATGAGAATATTTGTCACCCGGCTCCACATACTGCTGCAGTAGATTAAAATTTTCCTCAGCTGTGAAATTGACCGGCTTTGTCCAATTAGGTTTGTACTTTAGAACTGTGCCGGCAGTGACCAGTTTTATCAAACTGGCTGCGGGCGTGATTCTATTTTCTTGGTAAAAATACAACGGTTGCAAAGTCTTAGCGTCAAATAAAGCTGCTGCCCGGTAGGGGACAGACTTTAATTTGAATTTTTTCTGATACCAAGCAGTAAAATCTTGATAATTAGTTTTTTTAGTGACGGCCCCAACTGGCAGAGGCGTTAAAAATATTAAACCAAAGCTGAAGATTATAAAAAACAGGTATTTTTTTGAAAACATAGAATTTTATTATAACACAAATCTTACGATTAAAAACAACGCACGGTATAAATAATCATAGGTCAAAAATGTCCGGCCGGACATTTTTGACCTAGACTTGAATATAGAATGAGACGGGAAATGATTTAGAATATGGTTATTAATCAAAAATCCTGACGGGCATCAGGATTAGGGATTTTAATAGAAAACCGTAGATGGTTGAAGTAGGTAGGGAGGTACACTATAGTAAACTGCAGCAGCAACTCAGCGAGGTTTACATTACTATCAGCCAGCAGGCGGCCAAAACCATACCCTGAACCAACAAGCCCTGGGTCCAGTGTATTTTATGGCCGGTAAAGTTATGAATTTTAAGATGAAAACTGTAAAACCATTTTAGCCAGCTGGGTTTGAACACTATATAAATAGCTTGCAATAAATCAGGCAGCACCGCCCCGGCGATGGTTAAGCCTAACGTGGTGTAGGAGATTAAGGGGGTGGTGGCCACGTAAATAAGCAGTAGGAAAAGCATTACTATGCCGTCAATCACTGCCGCGCCGACCGGACGGCGCAGGTTGCGCCAAGTCGGAAAATGCTCGCGCATTAAATGTTCATCGCCATGCGGTATGGCATCCAGCACAAAGTGGCTCGCCAGACCGGCTATAAAAGCTACTAAGGGATTCGGAATAAATTTCGCAATGACTAAAGCCGCGGAACTATGGACAGTAAGATACATAAGAAACAGAAGTAAGAGTAAGTGTAAGAGTAAATTTTAATTATCTGTCTTAATCTTATCATTTTTACTGAACTTCCGGCAAACTGTCGGATGAGTTTGTTTATTTATGGGCTTGAGTTATACTGGAGGTACCTAGTGCATGGGCTTTGAAATTTTTAATAATTAACAGTTTTATTATGCGTAAATATTTGTATATTTTAGCAGTGGCGGGATTGCTGCTGGCCGCTAAGACTGCCGTAGCTCAATTTGGTTCACCGACTGACGTGCCTACGGGTGACACGCCGCCGGTAAATATGATGCCGCCTGGCGGCTCATCTTTTCCAGTTCCGCCAACTGGCATGATGCCGCAGATTCCCAAGATGATGCCGCCGAGCGGGCAAGAGGGTGACGGGCAGGTTCCGCCTAATATGCCTCAGCAATTTGGACCAAATACTCAAGGGCAGGCTATGATGGGTGATGACAAAGCTGCTGAAATGCAGGCTAAGGGTGAGGCCATGCGCAAGCAAGGGCAAAAGAAAGGTCTGGAGCAAATGAAAAAAGGCTTGTCGCAATTTGGCAAACAGTTAACCAAAATAAAAAATCGCATTAATGTTTTAAAAACCAAGGGTGTGCAGCCATCTGAGGAAATGAACACGGCCTTGACCCAGGTTGAGGAATTTATGGCTAAGCTCAATACGGCCGAGGATATGGAATCAATTCAGGATGATATGGATAATTTTCAAGAAGCCTCTCAGACGCTCGCCGAAGGAGTGGGAGAAATGGAAAAATTGGCTCAATTTCCCAAAGTTTTAAGCAAAGCTAAATTGGAGTTAAAAAAGCTTAATACCACCTTAAAGCGCGCCCAAACACAGGCGGCCAAGTCTAAAATAGATGTTAGTGATATAATACAGGCTTTCTCCGCGCAGATTAGCACCTTGAATCAGGCCTTGGCGGACGCGGATGCCTTGTTTAAGGCCAGTAAAGCCGAGGAGGCATTTGATAAATTAAGCACTGATTTTTTTGACAAAATTGGCGATGCTTATGAGGAATTCAATAAGATCCAGGCGATTACTAATTTTGCCAAGTATGCCGGCGAAGTAAAACGAGGTCTGGCTCAGGCTAAGGCGCAGGTTAGAGCCTTGGAACGCAAAAAAATTGATGCGACTGAATTGAAATCTATTATTAGCCAGTCAGAGCAGAAATATGAAGGTTTAAAGCAGCTGCTGGCGGTTAAACCTTTGGATATAGACGCCGTGGAAACGGCCTTAGATGAACTGGAAAATTTGCGCAGCGATTTTAGTAATAAGTTTGAGGAGTTAACTGGCACGTCTGACGTGTTGCCGGGTATGCAGCCGGTTACCCAGCCAAAACTGGACCTGGGGTTTGTGGGCAGTTTAATGCCTAAGGTGGCCGGCGCGACCACGCAAAAGTAATTTGTTCTGGCTTTTGATTGTAATTCAAAACTCCTCTGGTAAATACACCAGGGGAGTTTTGTAAACAGAAAATATTAAACCGGCATGCCCGAAGGAGGCGTAGCAGTGGGTTTACTCATATCTTCACATTCTTTACAAAGCTTTTTATGCATCACCAGTTCGTAAACAGCTGATAAGCCGACTAAGATGTAAATCAATTTGGAAAGCCAAGCGTCTTGGCCACCGAAGATTTCGCCAATCTCCCAACCAAACAGACCAACCAGAAGCCAATTTAAGCCACCGATAACTAGGAGAATACCAGTAACCATGTGCCATTTATTGAAACCTTTCATTTAAGTCACCTCCTTTCGAAATTAAATTTAAAAATTATGTTATAAATTAATTCGCGTTGGACTGGTAAAGAACCGTCCCGCCCCGTAGTTAATGAGTTCTGACGAATTATACTGCGGGGTCACCTCCTTCCAAAGGAAGATAAATTAAGATACTAGTATTTTAGCACATTTAGGCCAAAAAGTAAGCAAGTAATAATAAAGCAAAAAACAGGCAAAAACCTGTTTAGTTTAATACTGGTAGCAGGGGTGGGTATTCTCCTCGCTCCGACTCGGAGCCGGGGCGCTACACTCGCCCCGCCATCGGCGGGGTTTCTCGCGCCCTTCGATTCCCTTGCCTACAACCACAAAGAATAAAAGTATCCCACTAAAGTGAGATACTTTTATTCTGGTAGCAGGGGTGGGAATCGAACCCACGACCTAGGGCTTATGAGTCCCTCGCTCTAACCAACTGAGCTACCCTGCCACAATTAAATAATCTCTAACCATTAATCTTAAAGTAGTTTTTCCTTTGCTTGTTTTAAAATATTTTTCTCGGCGCAAGGCGTCCGTTCTGCTAAAAAAGGCCTCATAATAAACCAACTGCAAGGGTATCCTTTTGGCGGTTGAAATATTCTTACCCTTATTATGATCCTCAACTCTTTTCTTAAGGTTATTGGTTGACCCAATATAGAATCGTTTATCTTTTAGACTTCGTAATACGTAAACGTAATAAAAAGGAGACTTCATAATTGGATAAGCCCTGTACCACATAGGGTACAGGGCATGAACCAATGGCCCACAAAATTGGTTTCCCCGATGTTTGGCTAGCCATGAATCGGAGCGAATGTAATGAGCGACTGGTTCATGGTTGCGGGGGTGGGACTTCTGCTCCCCTAAACCTCGCCGCAAGTCGGCTCGGTTTTCCTCCGCAGCCTGGCGCGGTCTTTGGTTCCGCCACCGGCGGAACGGTACAGTCGCCTTCAAGTCCCTAGTACAAAACTGAATGTTAATTTGGTTGCGGGGGTGGGACTTGAACCCACGATCTCCTGGTTATGAGCCAGGCGAGATGCCACTTCTCCACCCCGCGTCGTAAAAACTAACTGTTTAAAGATACCTTATTAAATTAATCCTGACAATAGTTCATTAACTCTTAACTATGAACTAGTGCCTATTAACTAAGAACGATTTTCTGGTCTCGCGCTAAGCGCGACCACAACCACGCTAAGCGTGGTGGGCATGGTGGGAGTCGAACCCACATGGATTTCTCCGTACGATTTTGAGTCGTATGCGTATACCAGTTCCGCCACATGCCCGTAAGTTATATTAAATTGGCCTACACAATATAGTAAAGTTAACAAAAAATGTCAAAACTAGCTAAGTAACTATCAACTGAAGAGAAGTATTGACTTTTCTTAGTGTTTCCTCTAGGGTTGTAAGATACCTATTTTAGGTAATCAAATATCAAAATTGCTAATTAACAATTCACTATCAAATAAACTATCACAGAGGAGGTCATTATGACCGAGAACAAATTGTTTTTAACCGAACGAGAGGTGCCAGTAGGTGCTGCAGTGGCAGTGTATCTGGAAGGTAAAAACGAACCGGAAGAATTAGAACCAGGTAAACCAATGGTTTTCCGAGTTTTGTTCAGCGGGGTGCCTATGAGAAAGAAGTTCCACCCCGTAGAATTAATAAACTTATCTGTTTTGAGCGAAGATCATCCAGACAAAGACTTTCTGCTCGGGTTAGGTTTCAAAATTGGGACCGTTCTATCACTTAAGGCCACAGCTATGCACGGCTTCAATCCTAATGTACGATTTTCGCCTTTGCAAACCTTTACGTCAAGGAATGCTCCTCCTAATACCGGATTTGCCGTTTTTGTTGATAACAAAAGGATGGAGTATAAAAATAGCGAACGCTTCGTTGACTTGAAAAGCGATAAAAACGGTCGCTTAATTTCTATTAATGGCTATGAGTACGATTCATATTTAAAAGAATTCAATCTAGCTCCGGAGGCTGTACTAGTACCAACTAGTGATATCGGCAGATACGAAAAAAGTGTAATAAAAGAAAAAGTTCCTGCTTGAAAATAATATGATTTTAATAATAATGTAGCCCCATTTCTTATAATGGGGTTACTTTTAATATTGTAGATAAATTATGAATTATTTAATGTGAAAGAAATTTATTAAATTGGTAAAGATAGCATTTCCACTGCCAAATAAGTAAAAAGCGGGTGTCATTGCCTGTTTTTTGATTGTCAAAGCCGAGTTAGACAAGTATACTGAAAAATATGGCCTTAACGATTGCTTTAGTAAATCAAAAAGGCGGGGTGGGTAAAACTACTACCGCCGTAAATTTGGCGGCTTATTTAAGCGCGGCGGGTAAGCGCGTGTTACTCATTGATATGGACCCGCAAGGTAATGCCTCGGCCGGCGTGGGCGTAAGAGTCGGTGCTAATGAATCGCATATTTATCAAGTTTTATTAGAACCGGAAAAAGTGACTGATATTATCCGTTCCACCCAAATGGAGCGTTTGCATGTTTTGCCGGCGCACGCGGATTTGGCCGGCGCGGCTGTGGAACTCGTGGCCGTAGAAGCGCGGGAGTACCGTTTAGGGCAGGCTATAGATAAATTAAAAGAGCAATATGATATTATATTAATAGACTGTCCGCCTAGCTTAGGGCTTTTGACTATCAATGGTTTAGCCGCGGCTGACCAGGTCTTAATCCCGATTCAGGCTGAATACTATGCTTTGGAGGGCCTGGGCCAACTGCTTAACACCATTAATCTTATTCAAACCCATCTTAATCCCAGTTTAGGTATTTTAGGAGCGCTGGTGACCATGTACGATACGCGCAACCGTTTGGCTAAGGCGGTGGTGAATGAATTAAAGGCGCATTTTCCCAATAAGATTTTTCAGACCATGATACCGCGCAACGTGCGTCTGGCTGAGGCGCCGAGTTTTGGCCAGCCGATTATGCTTTATGACGCGGCTTCCCGCGGCGCGGAAGCTTATAGCGCCTTAGCCCAAGAATTAATCAGTTATTTAGAAAATAAAAATTAATCTATGGTAAAACCATTTCAACTGGGACGAGGCTTGGGTTCGCTTATTCCCGGACGTGCGCCAACGGATAATTTTTGGGGCGCGGGCAGCGCGCCAGCCAGCGCTAACCCTACGGCGGCGGCTGCCTTGGAGATTAAAAATATTGCCCCGCAATTAATTAAACCTAATCCCGGGCAGCCCAGGCATAAGTTTGACGAAGATAGTCTGGCTGAACTAGTAGCCTCTATTAAAGAGCATGGCATTTTGCAGCCTTTGGTAGTAAGTCCGCGAGCTGATGGTAATTATGATTTAATTGTGGGCGAACGGCGCTGGCGGGCGGCCCTGCAGGCTAATTTGGCGAGCCTGCCGGTAATAGTCCGCGCGGCGGCCGAGCAGCAAAAATTAGAGCTTGCTTTGGTGGAGAATCTTCAACGCCAGAATCTTAACCCCTTGGAAGAGGCTGAAGCTTACCAGCGGCTGCGAGATGAGTTTAATTTAACGCAAGAGCAAATTGCGAGGCAAGTGAGCAAATCGCGGCCGCAAGTGGCCAATACTTTGCGTTTACTGGAGCTGCCGGAAAGCATTAAAGAGGCTTTGTGGGCGGGTAAAATCACTTTTGGTCATGCCAAAGTGATTTTGAGTTTAACTACGCCCCAGGAACAGGAAAATTTTTTCCGTCTGATTACAGCCGAAGGTCTGCCAGTCAGGTTGGCTGAAGCCAAAGCGGCTCAGCTAAAAAATAAAAATCGCCCAACAGCGGCAATTCACAATCTGCAGTATCGTCAATTGGAACAGGAATTGCAGCGTGTTTTAGGCACTAAAGTAAGAATTGCGACTGTTGGTCAAAAAGGCAAGATTGAGATTGAATTTTATTCCAGCGGCGATTTAAACGAACTAGTTAATAAGATATCAGGCAAAAAGTAAAATTCAAATCCCCGCCTGCCAAAGCTGATGTTTGAGAAAGTCTCTGGCTACTAAATATTAGTACTATGATTTTATAATAAGCGATTGATTAAGCGAGGCTAGCGGCGGGCAGGCTAAAACTTAAGTCCTAAACTCTTCCGCCATAGGCCGACCCGCCTTTGGCGGGAAATAATTTTCAAATTTCAATCCGCCACTGCCAGACAAACCATGTCAGCTCAAAAGTCAAAGGTCTCCGCCAGCACGCCCCGCCAAAGGCGGGGCTTAAGCCGAATGGATTTCGGCGAGCTCAATCGAGTCGCGGGCCGGGGGAGGCGGATCTGCCTCGGGCATGAAAAAATCAAAAATACAATTCAAAAGTTAAAAGTTTTGAATTTTTACTTGTAGTTTTGATTTTTGAGTTCTAACTTTTGACTTAATATATCCCTTGTCATTGGGATTTATTTTTTTGGGTATTATTTAGGATTTAGATATTATGGTTTAGGATTTTTATTAGGTCTTCAGGTAATAAAAATATAAATAATGTCTTTGTCATCGCCCCGCCGCTCGGCGGGGCAAGCGAAAGTGTGGCGATCTCGAGGTCAGAGATTGCCACGTCGCTACGCTCCTCGCAATGACGAAGGGGAGAAGCGTTCGACCGTCGGCAGATAGGTCGGGCAGGGCCTTAGCGGAAAAAATTAGATATTAGAAATTAGGATTTAGGATTTTTATTGTTTTCCCCGGCGGTTGAAAAAGTTCAGCAACCCGCCGCGCTTGCGTTTTAAATAGTTTTTAATATGGCTTTTGGCCAGATTAGTTTTAACAAATTTTAACCAATCTTCACTCGGGCCGCCGCGATTTTTATCCACGATTATTTCCACCATATCGCCGCTTTTTAGTTTGCTATCGAGCGCGGCGATTTTTTCATTGACCCGCGCGCCGCTGCATTTATTGCCAATGTCGCTATGAATAGAGAAAGCAAAATCAACCGGCGTGGCTTCGTCGGGCAGATCAATCACATCGCCCTTGGGGGTAAAGACAAAAATGCGGTTTTGAAAGGCATCTATTTTTAAGGCTTGCAAATACTGTTCATTATCTTTAATTTCCTTTTGCCAATCAAGGAGTTCTTTAATCCACTTTAATTGTGTCGGCGGCAGGTTGATGGTTTTCTGGCCGCCTTCTTTATAATGCCAATGGGCGGCAATACCGTATTCGGCCAGGTCATGCATTTCCTGGTCGCGGATTTGGAATTCAATAATCCGGCCGTCGTCGCCAAAGACCGTGGTATGCAAAGAGCGGTAACCATTGGGTTTGGGTTGGGCAATATAATCTTTAATGCGTCCAGGCAAGGGTTTCCAGAGGTTGTGTATCAAACCCAAAACTTGATAGCAATCGGCTACGCTTGGGAGAATTACCCGCAAGGCCACCAAATCATAAACTTTGCTGATGTCCATATCTTTACGAATTAACTTGCGGTAAAGACTGTAATAATGTTTGGCCCGGCCATGAATGGATACAATCGGCACGTTATTATCGCTTAAGATTTTTTGAACTTGTTTAATTACACCCTTAACATAAGCCAACTGGTCTTCCAAGCGGGTTTGGGCAATTTTAATAACCCAGTCGTATTCTTCCGGGTAAACGTATTTAAAAGCCAAGTCTTCCAGTTTGCCCTTAAGTTCACCAATACCCAGGCGATTAGCGATGGGGGCGTAAATTTCCAAAGTTTCGCGGGCAATTCGTTGTTGTTTAATGGGCGGCAGAGCTGATAAGGTGGACAGATTATGCAAGCGGTCCGCTAGTTTTATTAAAACTACGCGCACATCCTCGGCCATAGCCACGAACATCTTGCGCAAGTTTTCGGCGTAGCGCTCCAAGCCGCGGTATTTTAATTTGCCGAGCTTGGTAATGCCTTTAACCAGTTTAGCCACCGCGCTGCCGAAGTTTTTTTCAATTTCCTCGGCCGTGACGGCGGTTTCTTCCGGCACGTCGTGCAACAGCCCGGCAATAATGGTATCTAAATCCAAATTCATGTGAGCCAGGGTGTAGGCGGTTTCCAAAGGATGGGTTACGTAATCACTGCCGTCCAGCCGTTTTTGCCCGGCGTGGGCGGTTTGGGCAAAGGCAAAGGCGCGTTCCAGCCGGGGAATGTCCGCCGCCGGATTATTTTGCCGCACTAAAGCTTTTAAATCATCAAAGGTAGCCATTGGTTGAATAGAATGAAGAATTATGAATTGAGAATTATGATTTGGATAGTTTCAAAATTCATTTAGGTTTTGTCATTCTGAAGCTGATGTCCATCGGCTGAAGAATCTCTTGGTTTTATAATCACCTTAGAGATGCTTCGCTGCGTTCAGCATGACAATTAAACTAGTTTTAAAACAATCTCATTTAATAATAAACATAATCTATCATAAATAGATTGATTTTTCAAGGATGCATAGCTGATGCAATCTAGATATAAAACTTCCACTGCCTTACGGTTAATGGCATTTAAGCGGAATTATTCCTCTGTAGTCACCAACTTTCCTTCGTTCGCCCTAGGCGAACTAGGAGAGGGTTATTCACACTCTTATTTATCGGGCTAACACCTGTGATTTAGGCGATGGAGAATAAAAAGACTGGCTAGTATAATGAAACAACTAGTCAGTCGGGCGAAATCTCAACAATCTTTTAGGTTTTGGGCGCTTTTATATGTAAGTAGTAAAACAAGAATATTACAGATATTAGTATTATTGCTGCCGACATTAATGTTGGCGTGTAATATCCAAGTATTAATTCAGATGCTTTACTTGGCAGCAACACAAATATACCAGTTCCAATAATAAATAATCCTACTCCCCACATCAGTATAGCAAGTAGTGGTTCAAGAGTTAGCCAAATTCCGTCCATCGAGTCGGAACTTGCGTCCGCATGTTTCCAAATCACCGCACCGGTGATGAGGAATAGTAGTCCTAGTTGGCCAGAGAATAAGCTGTTTTCAATTGCTTGACTAAAAGGCAGTAATCCTTTTATGGCGAATAAGTCAAGCAACAATATAAGCGATACTACTGCTATGGCAATAAAAATTACCATAACCAGTTTAATGCTTTTCATTTTTTTACTCCCGATTGTTGATAATATTTTGATTTATTTAATAGCTTTCAATTTTTTAAAGAGCGGCCGGCACGACAGCCAGGAAAATTTAAATTTGTTTAGTCTACTACTTTACGCCCCCTAGGCTTTGTTTGTCAACAAGCTTGGCAGGAGAAACGGTTAATAGTTGGCTAAGATTAGGGGAAAAATAAAAACACTGGGAGGCGGTGTTCTACACAGGAAAATTAAAATGTAAATATCAAAAATTAAAATGACAGTGTAAAATGTAAAAATTGCGAATTTAGACATTTTATAATTTTAATTTGTCATTTTGCATTTTGATTTTTCAATTTTGATTTAATATTGGTCTGGTAGTTTTATCCGCCTTCGCAGAAGACCTCGGGCGTAAGCCCGAGGATGAATGCGGAGGTAGGACCCTCCGAAGCTCGAAGAGCGAAGGAGGGCGCTACGGCGGATGGGCGCCGAAGAAATGAAGGCTACCTCGGGCGTGAGCCCGTGGAGGCTTCATCAATGGTTATTCCGATTTACCCTTACGTCTAACAAGGCGTCGTTTGGTTGGCTTGCCCTCCCGTTCTTTAATCAGTTCCAGGGCTTTGGCCAAAGTTATGGAATCAGCAGTTAGATCTTTGGGCAGGGTAGCATTGGTGTTGCCATCCGTCACATACATGCCGTAGCGGCCGTTCATCAGCTTAATAATTTTAGAGTCGCCTGGATTTTGACCCAGTTCTTTAACGGTTTCGGCAGTCCGGCGGGAAGATTTTTTTTCTTGGGCTAATAATTCAAGTGCCTGTTCCAGAGTAATTTTAAGCAGGTCAAAATTAACCGGCAGGCTGCGAAAATCAGAGCCGCGTTTTACATACGGGCCAAACCGGCCGTTGCTGGCCAAAATATCTTCGCCGGTCTTAGGGTCGCGGCCAAGTTTACGGGGCAGAGCCAACAGTTCCAGAGCCTCAGCCAGGGTCAATGTTTCCGGAGTCATGGTTTTGAGCAGCGAGGCCATTTTAGGTTTGGGGATTTTATCATCGCCATTCGGTGATTCGCCCAGCTGTACATACGGACCAAAACGTCCGGTTTTAAAATAAATATTTTGGCCAGTGGTTGGGTCGGTACCTAAGACTTTTGGCTCAATGTTTCCTTGTTTTAATAATTCAAGGGCTTTGGTGATGGTTAATTCGTCGGGTGCAATATCGTCGGGCAGGCGGGTAGTTTGGCCGTCCCATTTGATAAATGGGCCAAACCGGCCGATTCTGACTTCAATAATTTTTCCCTCATGTTCGCCCAGTGGTACGCCGCTGGTTTCTCGCGGGTCAATAAGGCTTTTGGCATTTTTTAAAATAGGTTCTAGGCCCTGGCTATTTTGGCCAAAATAAAATTTCTTAAGATAGGTTTTGTCGTTGATATTGCCAGACGCAATTTCATCCAGTTCGTCCTCCATTTTAGCCGTAAAACTGTAGTCAACTAAATTACCTAAATACTTTTCCATTAAATTAACCACCGCGAAAGCTGTAAAGGTCGGAATCAGGGTTGTGCCCTTTTTAACTACATATTCGCGGCGTTCAATCGTATCAATAATAGAGGCGTAGGTGGATGGCCGGCCAATACCGCGCGTTTCCAGTTCTTTAACCAGGGCCGCTTCGGTCAGCCTGGCCGGCGGCAAAGTAAAGTGTCCTTTGGGCGTAAAATTGATAACTTTTAATTTGTCGCCCTGGTTTAAGTTAGGCAAGAGTTTTTCCTGTTCACTGAGTTCTGTCTCCACGTCATCCGCGCCTTCCACGTAAGCGCGGCGATAACCTTCAAATTTTATGGTTTTGCCGCTGGCCCGGAAAAGGGCTTGTTTGATGGCAATTAAAATCGTGCGGCGTTCACCCGTACAATCAGCCATTTGCGAGGCCACGGTGCGCTTCCAAATTAATTCATACAGCCGGTAAGCGTCTTCGCTTACCTCTTGTTTAACTTGGTCCAGTGGTTTAAAGTTGGCGCCGGCCGGCCGGATGGCCTCGTGAGCCTCTTGGGCATTTTTAACTTTAGTTTGGTATTGGCGGACACCGGGACTTAAATATTCCTGGCCGTATTGCTCGTTAATCCAGCCTCGCGCCGCACTAATGGCTTGTTCCGACAGCAGAGTTGAGTCGGTTCGCATGTAGGTTATATAACCATTCTCATATAAATCTTGAGCTTGTTGCATAGTGCGCCGGGCCGAGTACCGTAATTTACGGTTGGCTTCTTGTTGCAGCGTACTGGTGGTAAAAGGCGCTAGCGGTTTTTCCGTGAAAGGTTTAGTTTCCACGCTTTGGACCGCTGCCGGCGCGCCGGCCCAGTCTGTTATCAGTTGGGTTGCTTCGGCCTGCTTAAGCCAAATAATTTTTTGATTTTTAAGTTCTCCGGTTTGGTCAACAAAATCTTTGCCCGTGGCTATCGGCTGCTCGTTTAAACTAATAAGCTGGGCGGTAAATTCTTCGCCTCTACCAGTGGCTAAAGTGGCCACGATATCCCAATATTCGCTGGTTTTAAAATTAAGACGTTCCCGTTCCCGTTCCACCAGCAAGCGAGTGGCCACACTTTGTACCCGACCGGCTGATAAACCCACTTTGATTTTTTGCCAAAGCAGTGGTGAAACGCTGTAACCGTAAAGCCGGTCAAGCAGTCGTCTGGCTTCTTGGGCTTGTACCAGATTTTTATCAATAGGCCTCGGGCTGTCTAGGGCTGTCTTTATGGCTTCGGGCGTGATTTCATGAAAAACAATGCGTTGGCTGTTCTCGGGTTTTAATTTAAGCACTTCGGCAAGGTGCCAGGAAATAGCCTCACCTTCGCGGTCTTCATCAGTCGCCAAATAAACATTGTCAGCTTGTTTAAGCGCTTGTTTAAGCGCAGCTAAGGGCACTTTGGCTTTGGCAATAACTTGGTACTCGGGTTTAAAATCATTATCCACCTCAATGCCGAGTTTGGATTTGGGCAGGTCGCGCACGTGTCCAAAGGAAGATAACACTTTATAGCCATTGCCTAAAAATCGGCCAATGGTTTTGGCTTTGGTAGGGGACTCAACGATGATTAATGAATTATTCACGCCCTTAAGCTTATTAATTTAATATTGATATTCTATTATGGTTGTAATTTAAAATGTAAACATTGAAGATTTATTAAGTCAAAAGTTAGAAGTCAAAAGTCAAAACCACAACGCAAAACTCAAAACTTTTTACTTTTAACCTGTACTTTTGATTTTTGACTTTTGAGCTTTGAGTTTTCCCGTTGTCATTTTTAATTTTTCGTACCTGAGGCAGATCCGCCTCTGGCGGAGATTTTTAAATTTTAAATTACTTATAGGTTATACCACAGTCTAAAAGTTTTTGGCAAATATCAACCCCGGCGAACGTAGCCACGCGGACTAACCTCTTTAACCCAGCCAGCCAGTTCCAGTTCAGTCAGTTGCGCCATAAAAGCGCCGGCGCTTAGGCCGCTCTGCCTGATTAAATCATCCAGATTTTCCGGCTCAAGCGAGAAAACGCTGAGGAATTTTTCTTGCTCAGCCGTCAGTTTAGGTAGCGGCCGCGGAGCAATGCTATCTAAACCAAAAAGATTTAACACGTCGGCTGCTTTAGTTACCAGGTGGCTGCCGAGTTTTAGCAGTTCGTTGCTGCCCTGCGCCTGTTCGCTATAAATACTGCCCGGGACGGCAAAAACGTCGCGACCCGATTCCAGCGCCAGCTTGGCGGTAATCAGCGCGCCTGAGTCAACCGTGGCTTCGCAGACCAGGACGCCGCGCGACAGGCCGGCAATCAGGCGATTGCGATAAGGAAAATTTTGTTTAAGCGGCGGCATAGCCAGGGGAAATTCAGAAATCAAGGCTCCACCCTGGCTGATAATTTTATTAGCCAGCTGGCGATTAGCCGCCGGATAAATTGTATCCAGTCCGCTGGCCAGCACGGCAATAGTCTGGCCGCTAACTTCCAAAGTCGCTTGATGCGCGGCCGTATCAATCCCGTAAGCTAATCCGGAAACAATGGTGAGACCGGCCAAAGCCAGGTCTTTAGTCAGGTCGCTCGTCACGCGCAGGCCATAGGCCGTGGCCCGGCGCGTGCCTACCACCCCGAGGCAGTTATTTTGCCAAGCCGCCACCGAACCTTTGTAAAAGAGCAGCGGCGGCGGGTCGTAGATTTCTTTTAATAATTTAGGGTAATCAGCTTCAGCAATGGTTACCAGTTTGATTTTTAGCTGCTCGGTTTTAGCCATTAAATCAGCCGGGTCAGTTTGGGCGCGGTAATTGATAATATTATTTATCAGTTCGCTTTCCAGACCGGCTTGTTTAAGTTCTAAACTGGAAGCTTGCCAGGCGGCCTGCATAGTTGTGAAGCTCCGCCGCAGCAGAGCAAAACGGCTAGGACCGATTTTTGGATTTGACAACCAAGCCAGCCAGTAGATTAAGTCCGAGTTGTTATTTGACATAGTCCCTCCAGGAGTTATACAGTAATATTATCTTAAGGATAAGCTTAATTAATTTAATATTCAAATTAAAATCTTATGATTCAAAGGGAATCCGTCGGTGATTATAAGGTACTGGCCAGTAATGAAAATGGGGGTGATGACTATTTGGAATATTTGGACGACCGCAAGGGCGGCGGTAAATGTCGTGGCTGTAACCAGGAATTAGGCGCAGCGGTGATTTGCCCAAACTGCGGGGCTGACAACAGCTCAGCGCCGTCTTTTGAAAGAAAAGTGGGAGAAGATGACGTAGAGATTGATTAATATAAATATTCATCACCGCTCCTTAGATAAGGGCGGTGATGTTTATCCGCCTTCGTCCTCCCAAGGAGGACTTCGGCCGGATTGGGGCACGAGCGGTTAGGCGGATAACCAGCTGTAGTTCCGATGTACATCGGGACGGGTATGGGAAGATACCCTAAGCGTTAGCTCGGGGAGCTTCATTAATTAACTAATTGTTCCAGACTGGTTTTAAGCCAGTTTAGCCAAGCGCCGGCCGCCAAGGGGTAGCGGGCTTGCCAGGAAGATTCAACTTTGTGCCAGCCCGAGTCAAAAGTATTTAAACGTTTAAGTTGTTCCGCTGTTGGCGGACCTAGAAAGCGAATTAAGAATTGGCCAACCTCTCCTTGATTTTGACAGGAAACTTCCCTCAGACCCGCGCGTTCTGCCAGCAGTTTAAATTCCAGCAGGGTTAAAAGATTTTGCAACTGTCTGTCAGGTAAAGAATTTTGCAGAGGCCGCCCTAATATTTCCTCGGCTACTATTTTAAGTTCCCGTGTTTCGCGTAAACCAGCCAGACGCCGGTAAACCTGTATGCGGTCCAATTCGCTCGGAACCAGCTGGGCGGAAATAAGCCCCGGCAGAGGCAGGCGCAATAATACTTCAGGAATGGCCGGCGTGGGCAGGCCGGTTTTTAGTTCCTCAATAGCTTGAGCTAGAAGTTGTCCATAAAGATGAACGCCTACGGCCTTAACCTGGCCGTGCTGCTGGCTTCCTAAAATCGCGCCCACGCCTCTTAGTTCCATATCTTTTAAAGCTAAACTTAAACCACTGCCCAAATCTTCAGCCGCCCGCAGGGCTTGCAGGCGTTTTTGGCCAAGGGCGGTTAAATTTTCGGCAACCAAAAAATAAGCATAGGCTTGAGCTGCGCCCCGGCCAACTCTGCCTTTCAGTTGATAAAGGTCAGCCAGGCCGAATCTTTCCGCGTTTTCCACCACCAAAGTGTTGACATTGGGTAAATCTAAACCGTTTTCAATAATACTGGTGGCCAGCAGAATGTTTAATTTGCGGGCGTCAAAGTTGCGCATCGTCCGGGCCGCTTGTCCGGCCGGCAAGCGGCCGTGAATTATGCCTAAAGTAGCCCGGGGCGCCAGGTTACTTAAGCGCGCTGCCGCCTGGGGCAAATCAGCAATGTGATTAACCAAGTAATAAATTTGCCCGCCGCGTTTGATTTCCAAGTTGATGGCTTGCTTGATAATATTTTCGTCTAAAACGGAAATAACTGTGTTAATTTTTTGCCGTCCCGCCGGCGGCGTCATGATTAAGGACAAGTCCCGCAGACTGGAGACGGCCAAATTAAGAGTGCGCGGTATGGGGGTGGCTGATAAAGACAAAACATGTAAATTGGGTTTATAATTTTTTAATTTTTCTTTTTGCTTAACGCCAAAGCGCTGCTCCTCGTCTATTATTAAGAGGCCCAGGCGGCTAAATTGCAGCCGGTTGGCCAGTAAACTGTGAGTGCCTATAGTAATATCCAGGCGGCCCTGTTCAATTAATTTAACGGTTTTAAGTTGCTCGGCCGCCGTCTGGGCGCGGGAGAGTAAGCCAAGATTAAGGCCAAAATTTTTTAATCTTTGCGCAAAGGTATCATAGTGTTGTTGAGCGAGGAGAGTGGTGGGTGTCAGCACGGCTACCTGATAACCATTAAGGACGGCGCGAAAGGCGGCCCGCACAGCCAATTCGGTTTTGCCAAAGCCCACATCGCCGCAAATCAAGCGGTCCGCCGGCTTAGTGCCCGTAAGGTCGGCGTCAATTTCCGCCCAAGCCTTAAGCTGGTCAGAGGTGAGTGGCCAGGGGAAGCTGGCGGCGAGCAGCGCTTCTTCAGGATACGGAGTCATCGGTTTAACGCGGGCCATAGCCCGCTCCGCGTAGAGTTTAATTAATTCGCTGGCCAAAGCGGCGGTTTCCTGTTTGACTCTTCTCGTTATTTTGAACCAACTGCCGCCTTGTAGTTTTTGTAAGGGCGGGTGAGGACTGCCTAAGTAGCGTGACAAGCGGTCAGTATGTTCAATTGGTACATACAACTTGTCGTTATCGGCGTAGTCAATTAACAGATAATCCCGGGTTTGTTCGTCAAGGGTCTGGCTGATTAAGCTGTTGAATCTGCCGATACCGTGGTCAATATGAACCACATAATCGCCCCCCTTTAGTTTTTCATAAGCAGCCAGGTTGGTTATAAAATGATGCCGTTTTAAGCCAATCAGTTCGCGGTCGGAAAGGTAAATGGTTTTATTTAGGTCGTCTTTAAAGCCTTCTAAGACCAGCGCCAAATTATCGGAGATTTCTTGCCAAGTGAGTGATTCAGCCCAGGGAGCCAGTTTAATTTTGAGACTCTGGAGTTCAGTGGAAAAAATTTTTATGACATAGCCTGCCCGCAGCTGCCCTTTTATATAATCATTGATTTGCGGGAGCAAATTAACCAGGGTGGGTACGCCTCCTAAAGGGGAGGGCAGGGTTGCCTGACAGGTGATGATTCGTTTACTTACCAGTTTAGAGTCTGCCGGTGGGTTAATAATTATGTCGCTGGGTGTTAAATAGTTTTTTAAACTTAAGTCATTTTGCGGCGGCAGTTGCCGGGGATGAATAGTCAGAGTTTTGACTGATTCAAAAATATTTTGAGTTAGTAAATTATAACGGTTAATGGTTTCTAGTTGATTGCCTTGCCAAACCAGCTGCCAAGTTGCGCCCGCCGCCAGCCATAAAGTGCCGCCTTGCTGCTGCCACCAGCCGTCGCGCTCAGGCAGGGGCCCGGCTTCGTAGCCGGCCTGCGTTAAGGCCGTTTTTAGTTGGGCCGGTTTTAAAATTAAACCGGTTTTAAGATTAATAGTATGCTGCTTGATCGCGGCCTCAGCGGGCAGAGCTAAGGGCCAATGTTCTTGAGCTACCAATAAGACGGCATTTTCATTGCGGCGGCTCGTTTGCCAGGTTAAAAAATCTTGAGGAAAAATTAGAATCGCGCCGGGCGATTTTAAAAGTTGTTGGAAAAATTTTAATAAAGCCGCCGCCGGAGCCAGCTCGCGATTGGAATTTAATCCCCAGATAATTCTGGCACCGCCCGCAGACTGGCTTAATTTGCTTATATAATATCCCTGGGCTGATAAATTTATCGGCAAGTTTCGCTCGGACAGACAAGTAAGTTTGGTCTTATCGGCGTGTGAATTTATCGTATTTTTAGCCTTTTTTAAATGGTCTTGACAGTTGTCTTTATCCATGATAAAGTAAACCTTACAACAATAAAAATACTTAAAAATTTAGTGTAGTTAATCCTACTTATCAGTGATGCTTCTTGTGACCCCTCCTTAACAAGTGCATCTGCAAAGATAGCTTTATGTTAAAATTTGGCTAGCACTGATAAGTAGGATTAAACACATTAATAAAAAATCCGTTCCCCCAGTTTGTGCGGGACGGATTTTTATATTTTAAAAGTTTGGTTCCTGAGTTCTAATTGTTTAGCGTTTGGGCTCTGCCGGTATAAAGAAATAAATTTACCGGCGGCGGTTAGAACTTTTTCGCAGACTGCCTGTTCGTTTGGATTAAACAACTTGAGCACATAATCTTCCGGCGGCTGCTCTCCGGCCGGCCGGCTGATGCCCAGGCGCAAGCGGAGCCAAACATTCGTGCTCAGAGCATCAATAATACTCTGTACGCCCTGGTGTCCGCCGCCGCTGGAATTAGCCGAAGTGCGTAAGGTGCCCAAAGGTAAATCCAAATCATCATGGATGACTAAAAGTTGAGCCGGGGTCATTTTAAAATAATGTAAAACTTCAGCCACGCTGTCGCCGGAATTATTCATGAAAGTTTGCGGTTTAAGTGCGAGGTCAGTCCGTCCCGGCTGAAGCGGCAATTTAGCCACTAAAGATTTAGGCGAGGGTTCGCTCTTCCAGGTAACGCTTAACCCCAGTTCTTTGAGCCATTTGTCTAAAACCATGAAACCAAGATTATGGCGGGTATTTTCGTATTTACGGCCGGGGTTGCCGAGTCCGACGATTAGCAGTGGTAGTGTAGTCATAGCGAATTATAATTATTTCTTAGTGCGGGTCTGCAGGTGAACCCTAAGCGGCGTGCCGGTAAAACCAAAACTGTGCCGCAGTTTGCCCTCTAGCCAATCGGCGATGGCCCGGGGCAGCATGGCTTTAGTGTCAAACCGCGCTCTAAAACTGGGCGGCGCTATGCCGGTTTGTTCAATACTTAAGAGCGGCAGGTTTTTTATAGGCTGGAGGCGTTTAATATATTGGCAGAATTGTTTAATCTCAGCCTGGCTCAGTTGTCTTTGCCAGTTAATTTGAACTTGCCGGGCGAGCGGTATGAGTCGTTTAACACCCTCGCCCTGCTTAGCTGATAGCCACAGCCGCGCCGCATAGCTAAGCATGGGCAGATAATTTATTACTTGTTTATTAATAGCAAAGCGGTCGTTGGCTTCAACCAAATCAGCTTTGTTTAAAATAATTATAACCGGCCGCAGGGTTTGTTTAGCCACATCAGCCAAAGCCTGGTCTTGCCAGCTAAAAGGTTGGCTTGCGTCAAGCAGTAATAAGATAATATCAACCTCGGGTAAAATTTGCAGGGTTTGTTCAGCGCTTAAGGCTTCCAGGCGAGGCGCTTTGGGCTGCTGACGTCTGACACCGGCCGTATCAATTAGTTCGATTAAACTATTTTGGTAAGACATAAAATGATGTTGCCGGTCGCGGGTGGTATGAGGCGTGGGCAAGACCAAGCTGCGCTCTTGATTCAACAGTCGGTTAAACAAGGAAGATTTGCCCACGTTAGTTTGACCAATAACAGCCAGGCGCAACTCGGGTGCGGGTTGTTCAATTTTTTCCAAATCAGGCCAGATTAAATCCAGCAAGTCACCTACCCCTACGCCGGTTTTGGCGGAGACAAGTTGCGTGGGAAAATTAAGAACTTGGGGGGCGGCCAACTGCCGTTGTTTAACACTATCAATTTTATTAACCACGGCCACGACTTTTTTATGACTGCGTTGCAGTTTTTTACCTAAGGCTAAATCGCTGTCCAAGAGTCCGGTTTGGCCATCAATCACTAATAATATTACGTTGGCCTGTTTAATAGCTTGGTCTAATCTTTTTAGGCTGCCTAGGGCAACGGCGTCATTTTTTAAGGGATTGGTGCCGCCGCTGTCATAAATTAAAAAGTGATGACCGCGCCAGTTAACTATCCCTAGATTAGTGTCGCGGGTAGTGCCTGGCTGCTCGGAAACCAAAACCTGATTTTTATCTACCAGACGGTTAAATAGAGCTGATTTACCAACGTTGGTTCGGCCAACTATTACAACTTTAGCACGAGGCAGTGAAGACATAACTTAGAGCGTTTATAAAGGAAGAAATTAGATAATTTAAGGCTGAGTAGCTCACTTATAGTAATAATACAATAAAGCAGCAGCTGTTGATACTGCTACCAAAGTTAAGGCGTGCGGTCGGAGATAAGTTCGGGAATTATTTACCCCTCACACTTCTGTAGGTATGGCCTTTCCCTTGATTCACTTCTTCAGAACAAAACATCCAGTCAGTTGTGGTTTTAAGCACTTTACTTTTCAGGTGCGGGGTTCTCCGCTATAACGCGCGCGAAACTTTAAGGGGTATTATCTTTTTTAATAATAACTTGGCTAAGCGGCAGGCGCACAGACTGCTGGGAGAGTAAATTAGCGGCGGCGGTTTTTAAATCCGAATAGTCGGGCGTTTTAGGTACTAATAAATAGGCGCCGTCTTCGCTGATTATTTGTTTTAACAAACCCTGAGGTGAATCGTCCAAGATTTGTTGTTTGATATTATTAATGTCAATCGAGCGTACCATATGAGCTAAGCGAATGGCATCCTGAGCATCCAGGTTAGTAATCACACTGTCGCGCAGAGTGCGGTAAACTTGTAAAGCCAAACGCGGATTTAAAAAGGTGGCCGGTGAGAGTAGTTTATTTTTGATCGCCGCCATAATTTGCAGTTGTCTTTTAGAGCGGGCAAAATCAGAACTTTGGCCGCCGTTACCGTGCCGGGAGCGGGCGTATTGCAGGGCTCGTTCGCCTGACATAATCTGCCAGCCGGCTTCAAAGCTGACTGTTTGATAACCATGTTGTTCGTCAGGATAGTCTTTATCCACAAAGCTGCTTGGCACCTCCAGTGGCAGACCGCCTAATTGGTCGACAATTTTTACAAAACCGGTAAAATCAAGCCGGACATAATAATGAATCGGCAGGCCAAAAACTTGATTCACGACTGTGCTGGCCAGGATAGGCCCGGAATCTTTAGCTTGTTGTTCGCCAATGGCGTTGGCATAATTTATGCGTTTTGAGCCGGCGCCGGGAATAGGTACCACCAGATCGCGGGGAATGGGCATTAAACCAACTTGTTTAGTTTGGGGATTTAAACTGGCTAATATAATAGTGTCGGTCAAATAAGGCCCATCGTGGCCCGGTCCACCCTCGCCTAATATCAAAAAATTGATGCGGCCGTCAGTTTCACCCGCCAGCAGTTTATCTTGTCCGCTAATCAGTTGTTTAACGTTTTCCCACAGAGAATGCTGGGGCCACTCCAGGATGGTGGCCTGAACACGGGGTTGGCGCGACAGCCAAATAACTCCCAGGCTGATAATAATAAAAACAGCATACAAAAAAAATTTCCCCTGGTTTATTCTACTGTTAGAGGAATAGTCGGCGCTTGGCTCTGCTGCGGAAATTGGTTTATTGGCGCTTGGCTCCATAAGACTGGATATATTGTCTGTCTAGATTATACGTTTAATATAGATTAGTGGGTGCAAGTAAGCAAATTTTTATAGAATTTAGAGCTTGGTTAGGGGATGGTGTTAGTTTAAGGGCCGTCTTTATATCTACGTAAGGTAGGTGTAGAATTTTACTACCACGCCTAGTATGTAGGTGTGGTAGTTTACTCATGCATCAATCCCACTCGGGTGGGGACGGTGCGTGGTTTTCCGCCACAGGCGGACAGGCGCCCGCTTCCAGAGTCGAAGGGTTGAAGTCCAAAACGCCACAGTGGAATACCCCGCGTGGTTGTCCCGTAAACTCGGAGAGCGCTTCACAAGTGGTAGAAAAAATGGTAACATTTTGTATATTTATTTGTCAATTTTGAAGTAAACTTATATACTGTCAAGGCTCTTTAGTACCGGTGGAGCTATAGCGGCAGCACGTTAGCTACTATTTATCCCTTATTAATAAGGTCGATTAGCCTTAGGCCCGAAACGTCCAGCGCAGGAACATTTATCGCCCTACTATATTCTAAGGACGGTTAGCTCAGCGGTAGAGCACTGCATTCACATTGCAGGGGTCATAGGTTCAAATCCTATACCGTCCACCACGATGTATTAAGTCAAAAGTTAGAAGTCAAAAGTCAAATCCGCAACGCAACACTCAAAACTTTTTACTTTTAACTTGTACCTTTGGTTTTTGACTTTTGCGCTTTGAGTTTTTATGGTTTGAATTTAGAAATATCTATAACTTTACTAATTATCTATGTGGCAAAACTTAAAAGCTTTTTTACTCTTTTTAGGTGAAGTTTTGAAAGTGGTAGTGGTGTCACTCGCCATTATTTTACCAATTCGTTATTTTTTAGTGCAGCCATTTTACGTTAAGGGCGCTTCCATGGAGCCGAATTTTTACGACCATGATTATTTGTTGATTGATGAAATTTCCTACCGTTTCCATGAGCCAGTTCGGGGCGAAGTGGTGGTGTTGCGTTATCCTCGTGACCGTAGCCAATTTTTTATCAAACGGGTTATTGGTTTGCCGGGCGAACGAGTAGTGGTTAAAGAGCAAAAAGTCTGGCTTGGCCAAAATGGCGGTGAACTTAAACTCTTAGCTGAACCATATTTGGGCGAATGGGTTAGAACTCAAGGGCAGCAGGATATAACTTTGCAAGCTGAACAGTATTATGTGCTGGGCGATAACCGCAGCGCCAGTCTTGATTCGCGCAGTTTTGGGCCAATTGTGCGCGGCGAAATAATCGGCCGCAGCTGGGTACGGGCTTGGCCTTTTGACCGTTGGACAGTTTTTAAACCAGCCGCCTTAGCTTTATAAATTTCTATGACCATAAGTGATAAAAAAATTGATAAGAGCGATAAGAATCCGGCTGCCGAGGAAGGCGGTGTTAAGATTAAAAGAATAACGCCGCCGCAATTAGTTCGCGGCATGCATGATATTTTGCCGAGCGAGTGGCGGTGGTGGCAAACAATTGAGCATGAAGTGGAGCAGTTGTCGCTGACTTATAGTTTTGACCGTATTGAAACTCCGGTGTTGGAAAAGACTTCACTTTTTACCCGGGCGATTGGTTCCACTACTGATATTGTGGAAAAAGAGATGTACTCGTTTGTTGACCAGTCAGAAGACCATTTAAGTTTGCGTCCGGAATATACCGCCGGCATCGTGCGCGCTTATATTGAGCATGGCATGCTGTCACTACCTCAGCCGGTTAAACTTTACGCACTCGGACCGCTTTTTCGGCATGAGCGTCCCCAAGCCGGACGTTATCGCGGTTTGTGGCAAGCCAACTGGGAAATTTTAGGCGATGCTTCCCCGGCCGCCGACAGTCAGTTGATAATGCTGGCCGTTTCGCTGCTGGAGAGTTTGCAGCTGCCGGCAGTGGTGCAGATTAACAGTGTGGGTTGTCCGGTTTGTCGTCCGGTTTATAAGCAAGCTTTGCAGGGTTATTATCGTACCAAAAAATCAGTCTTGTGTGATGATTGCAAAAGGCGATTGCAGCGCAATCCTTTGCGTCTCTTAGATTGTAAACAAGAAAGTTGCCGGGCTATTGCCGCGGGCGCGCCGCAATTAGTTGATTCTTTGTGTGATGATTGCCGTCAGCATTTTGTGAGTGTTTTGGAATATTTAGATGAAGTGGAAATTTCCTATCAACTTAACCCTCAACTGGTGCGCGGCTTGGATTATTATACGCGGACAGTTTTTGAATTATTAAGCCAGCCGGACAGCCAGTTAGTTTTGGCCGCCGGCGGTCGTTATGATAGTTTAGTCAGTGAACTCGGGGGTCCGGCTACGCCGGCGGTTGGTTTTGCCGCTGGCCTGGAGCGCTTGGTCATTGAAATGAAATCTCGCGGGGTGGTTTTACCGTCTCCTTCCGGTCCAGATGTTTTTATTGCTTGTTTGGGGGAACCGGCGCGCAAAAAATCTTTTAAATTGTTTGATGATTTGCGCCGCCAGGGTATAAGAGTGTCGGAAAATTTCGCCAAAGACGGCTTAAAGGCCCAACTGGAAATAGCCAATCGCTTGAAAGTTAAATTTACTTTGGTAGTCGGGCAGAAAGAATTAATGGATGGCACCATAATCGTACGTGATATGGAAAATGGTATTCAGGAGATTATAGATTTTAAGAAAGTG
>JACRFM010000018.1 GCA_016234305.1 Candidatus Kerfeldbacteria bacterium | reverse complement strand
GACGGCGGGCATCATTAGAAAATTTAAAATAAAAGCTTAGCTTTTATCCTGATGGCTATCGGGATGGTTGCAAAGGCAACCAAAATCAAAATGTAAAATTTATTAAGTCAATTTGAGATTTTTCTTAGGATAGTTAAGTAGTCTATTTTTAGATTTTGAATATTATGTCACACAATATTTTAGGTCGGCAAGTGGAGGGCGATGAGCATGGTATTATCCACTTGGATGAAATGAATGAACGCGCCGAGGAATTATTTAAACAAGCTAAATATGAACATCGGGCTGAATTCAAAGACAGTGACGGTCGGCATTATATATTAACGCGCGAAGGCCCGGGCAGATATTTGGTAGCGCATAGTGATAAAAGTTCAGGGTGGATGTAGGATAGAAAAATCCTAAATCCTAATTTCTAATTACTAATTGTGATTTAGGCATTGGGGTTTATTTAGAATTTAGTAATTAGATATTTAAAGATTTTGTAATCTGGGCAATTAAGAAATTATTCATGAAGACTGATAGAATAAAGAAACTTAATAAAACTAAACTGGCTGTCTTTGACATTGACGGTACGATTTTTCGTTCCTCGTTGCAGCGTGAATTGATTATGGCATTGGTTAAGTACGGCGTTTTTCCGCCGATTGTGCTGAAAGAGTTGGAGAAAGATTATTTTTCCTGGGTGGACCGGCGAGGGAGTTATGACGATTATATAAATAAAGTCGTACGGGTTTACGAAAATCGTATCAACGGCGTGAGCGTGGAAGATGTTAAACATGTGGCTAGTATAGTTATCAGAGCGCAGAAAAATCGAGTTTATACTTACACCCGTGATTTGATAAAGAAAATCCGCACCACCCATTTTTTATTGGCTATTTCCGGTTCGCCGATTGAAATTGTGCATGAGTTTAATCGCTTTTGGCGGTTTAATGCCGTGGAAGCTATGCAGTTTGAAGTTAAAAAAGGTCATTATACCGGCATAGTTAAGTACGTGCCGATTTTTGACAAGCGGGCGGTCGTAGTAAAATATTTATACAATTTGGGTATTAAACCACGCGGCTCCGTGGGCGTGGGCGACACTGAAAACGACGCCAGTTTTTTATCATTCGTAGATAAACCGATCTGTTTTAATCCTAACCGGAATTTGTACAGCGTTGCCCGTAAGCAAGGCTGGCCGGTGGTAGTGGAACGAAAAGACGTAATTTATAACATTTGACCCTCTTGAGAATAAAAATGGAAAACCAAGATTTGCTTTTTTGGGGCGGTTTGCTATAGTTTGTAAAGTCTCCTTGATTTATCAAGGTTTTTTATCCACCTTCGTCCTCCTTATGAGGACTTCGGCGGATTTTGCTCTGCCAGTATTTGTAATTTAATAGATATACAATGTGCTTATTTTATCCGCCTTCGCATAAGACCTCGGGCGGCCTACTCCGCCTTCGTCCCGATGTGCATCGGGACGAAGGCTGGATGAGCCCGTGGAGGCTTCATTTGTTGATAGGTGGGCAGGTAAATCAGCGAAGCTTCATTAATGATTAATTGAAATTGAATGGCTAAGAATTTTTGGCAAAAAATCGGTCAGGGTTTGCAATCTACTTTTGGCTTTATTTGGTGGCCGTTTGTGGCTTTAGCGCGCTGGCTGTTCCGCGACCTGACGCCGCGCAAAAAGGTGTGGTTGGCTTTTGGCGGTATTGTATTATTATTCGTGTTTAGCGGTTTGATTAGTTATCCCAAAGTACCGGCTTTTATTCCGGGAGCAAGCTGGTTTAACAAATTTAATATTCAATTGGGATTGGACCTGAAAGGCGGCAGCCACCTGGTTTATCAGGCTGACGTATCTCAAGTTCCGCCCAAAGAGCGGGCTGATGCCTTGGAAGGCGTTAGAGACGTAATTGACCGCCGGGTTAATTTTTTTGGCGTGTCGGAACCAGTGATACAAACTAATAAGGTGGGTGATAATTGGCGGGTGATTGTGGAACTGCCCGGTGTTAAAGATGTTAATCAGGCCATTAAACTAATTGGTGAAACTCCAATTTTGGAGTTTAAGGAGCAAAACAATAAACCAGTTGATAATACTGAAATCATTAATTATAACAATGAGGCTAAGAAAAAAGCGGAAGGTATTTTGGCCCAAGCCAAGCAAGACAAAGATTTGGCGGCTTTAGCCAAACAATACTCTGAGGATGATGGCTCTAAAGCGCAAGACGGCGATGTAAATTGGTTTGGCCGCGGTTTAATGGTGAAACCGTTTGAAGAGGCGGTTTTTGGTATGAAGGTCAATGAAATATATCCGACGGTAGTGGAAAGTCAGTTTGGTTATCATATAATTAAAAAAACCGGCGAACGGGCAGGCGATAAAGGGCCGGAAGTCCGGGCTAGCCATGTGCTTATTAAAACTAAAGCTATTCCGGTAGGTGAGGACCAATGGGTGGCGACTAATTTGTCCGGCAAGCATTTAACTAAAGCCCAAGTGCAATTTGACCAGCAAACCGGTTTGCCTGAAGTTAGTTTAACTTTTAATGAT
The DNA here is from genome assembly GCA_016234305.1 of Candidatus Kerfeldbacteria bacterium. Taxonomy (GTDB): domain Bacteria; phylum Patescibacteriota; class Patescibacteriia; order Veblenbacterales; family UBA10138; genus JACRFM01. The sequence continues at coordinate 2,100 of JACRFM010000018.1, read as the reverse complement.
GAAGGCAAAAAATTGTTTGGCGAAATTACCGGACGTAACGTAGGCAAACCCGTGGCGATTTTCTTGGATGGCGCGCCGATCAGCGTACCCACGGTACAGCAGGCCATTACCGGCGGCCAAGCGGTGATTACCGGTAGTTTTAATTTGACCGAGGCCAAACAACTGGCTCAGCGTCTTAATTCCGGAGCCTTGCCCGTGCCAATTAAACTTTTGACCCAGGAAAGCATTGATGCCAGCCTGGGCAAAGATTCAATTGATAAAAGTTTGTTCGCCGGTTTAATCGGTTTAGCTTTGGTGGCGGCTTTTATGATTTTATATTATCGTTTACCAGGACTTTTGGCTATCGGCGCTTTAGGGCTTTATTCTTTGTTGACCTTGGCTATTTTCAAACTCTGGCCGATTACCTTAACCTTGGCTGGTATAGCTGGTTATATTTTGTCAGTCGGCATGGCGGTAGATGCCAATATTTTGATTTTTGAAAGACTAAAAGAGGAATTGCGTTCGGGTAAAGCTTTGAATCAGGCTATTGAGGAAGGTTTTAAGCGCGCTTGGACTTCAATTCGCGATTCTAACGTGTCCAGTTTAATTACCGCCGTTATTTTAATGTGGTTCGGTTCCAGTGTGGTTAAGGGTTTTGCCATCACTTTAAGTTTGGGCATTTTAGTCAGTATGTTTTCAGCCATTACGGTCACGCGAACATTGTTGCGACTTTTGGCGGCTGGCCGCATTACTAATTGGCGTTGGCCGTTTGGTGTAAGTAAAAAGAAGATTGCTGTAATTTAAGCTTGTTTATTTATGATGCAAATTATTAAATATCGCGGTCTGGCCTACGGCTTGTCCTTGATACTGCTTATAGCGGCCATAGCTTCGCTGGCTGTTTGGGGAATTAAGTATGGTATAGATTTTAATGGCGGTTCACTACTCGAAGTGGAATTTAAAGGTACCCGTCCGGCCGTACAAACCGTGGAGCAATCATTAGCCCAGCTTAATCTGGGTTACAATGTTATTCAACCTACCGGTGGCAACGGTATGATTTTACGTTTTAAAGATGTAGACGAAAGTACTCACCAGGCAGTAGTTAAAAAATTAGCCGATTTGGATAATGGTAAATTAACCGAGAAACGTTTTGAATCGGTTGGTCCGATTGTCGGGGCCGAATTAAAGTCACGTGCTTTGTGGGCGATTGCCGTAGCTTTATTTTTTATCGTGTCTTATATAGCTTGGGCCTTTCGCAAGGTTTCTCACCCGGTAGCTTCTTGGAAGTATGGCGTGGCCGCGATTATAGCCTTAGCCCACGACGTGGTAGTGACTACCGGCGTTTTTAGTATCTTGGGTCATTTTAAGGGTATTGAAGTGGATATGTTGTTTGTTTCCGCCATCCTGACTGTAATTGGTTTTTCCGTTCATGACACGATCGTGGTGTTTGACCGTATTCGGGAAAATATATTTCGCCACGCGGCGGTGGATTTTACGACTACCGTGAACAAGAGCGTTAATGATACCCTGGCGCGCTCTATCAATACTTCCTTGACGACTTTGCTGGTTTTATTAGCTTTGTTTATTTTGGGCGGTGAAACTATTCGTTATTTTGCTTTGGCTTTGATTATCGGTATAACCTTGGGTACTTATTCTTCGATTTTCGTGGCTTCGCCTATTTTGGTTGACTGGAATCGTTTAAATCAAAAACCGGTTAAGGCTAAAAAATGAAGCTTCACTGCGTCTTTTGTTTTTTAGATACCTTGTAGCGGAATCCTTCCGAAGCGTACCTTCCTTCGTTCGCCGTGGCGAACTATAGATGGGTATACTATCCAGATTCATCCGCGGGTATAAGTCCGGGATTTTATGCGGAGGAGGATAAAGTTTATCTGGTTTATAGTCAGGGACTGATAAATTTATTGATTATCCGCCCCCCTAGGTCTCACGGACCATGGGAGCGGATAATTTTTGGATATCTTATTTTGTTTTAGGCAGGCACATTTGGCGGATTGATTAGTTGATAATTCGTGATAAATTCATTCGGGGTTTTGCCATTCAATCCGCAGTGTTCAAGGTCATTGTAGTACATATTCCACAATCTGACATGGTATCGCAAATCTTCTT
>JACRFM010000013.1 GCA_016234305.1 Candidatus Kerfeldbacteria bacterium | reverse complement strand
TGAGCCAGGCGTGGGGACATTGCGCCGGATTATTACGCAAACCGTGCCCAATGTTTGGCTTTGGCTAACGATGTTAATTTTACTCATTTTGGCCGGTCGTTTGTTTTATTTGCAAGCGGGACAGGGTGAATATTGGCGCAATATCGCCGAGGGCAATCGTATCAGAATGGAATATTTGCCAGCCGTCCGCGGCAATATCGTAGATAGGGAGAACCGTCCTTTGACGCGAAACACACCTAGTTTTAGTTTAGTTGTCACGCCGGCGGATTTGCCTAGGGAAGAAATTGAACGTCAGTCATTGCTCAATGATTTATTGGCCACCGTGCCGCCCGAGCTGATTCATCAGGAAGAAATTAATAATTTATCCAAAATTTCCTACCTGCCTCAGGTTATAGTTTCTAATCTTCCCCGCGAGCTGGCTTTACTGTTGATGGTGAAGACAGGTAATACTAAAGGGGTGCGGGTAGAGGCAGTTAATCAACGTGAATATTTATTAAGTGAAGCGACGGCTCACGTTTTGGGTTATACCGGACAGATTTCTCAAACTGAATATGAAAGTAATCCTGGTAAATATTTGTTAAATGATATAGTTGGTAAAAGCGGTTTAGAATATAGTTATGAAGATTTATTGCATGGTGTGACTGGACGCAAGGAAGTGGAAATAGACGCCATGGGACGCGAGCGAAAAATTTATGCCACTCAAAGCGCTCAAGCCGGCGCTAAATTAACTTTGACGATTGACAGTGAATTACAGCAGCTCTCTTATCAAGAACTTAAAAATGTTTTACGAACCGTCGGTAAGGGCGGTAGTATTGTGGCTTTAGAGCCTAAAACCGGAGAAATTTTAGCGCTGGTGAGTTACCCCAGTTATAATCCTAATATTTTTACGACCCAGCGTGACCCTAAGTTGATTCAGGAGGTTTTAACAGATAAGCGCCGTACTCTGTATAACCGGGCGGTCAGTGGAGAGTACCCGCCCGGTTCTACTATTAAGCCACTACTAGCCGTTGCTGGTTTGGCCGACGGTATTATCAATACCACCACCACGGTGCTTAGTACCGGCGGTGTGCAACTCGGTAATCAATTTTTTAGCGACTGGAAAAAAGGCGGACACGGCCTAACCGATGTTTATAAGGCGATTGCCGAATCGGTTAATACTTTTTTTTATTTATTGGGCGGCGGTAGCAGCACCAGGCGCGGTTTGGGTATTAGCCGGCTGGATTATTATTTTGATTTATTTGGCATTAGCCATCCCACGGGAGTTGATTTACCCGGAGAAAGAGTAGGTTTTGTACCAACCCCGGAGTGGAAATTAAAAACTGCTAACGACCGCTGGTATCGCGGCGATACTTACAATGTTTCCATTGGCCAAGGAAATTTATTGGTAACACCCTTGCGTTTGGCCGTGGCTTACGGCGCCCTGGCTACCAGCGGCGTGATGCGTTGGCCGCATTTGGTTAAACAAGTAACTTTGGCCACCGGTGAGATTAGTAAAATTGAGGCGCGGCCGTTGCCAGGTCCTAATTTTAGTCCTGAAATTTTAACGGCTGTGCAAAAAGGTATGCGTCAGACCATTATTCAGGGCAGCGCCCGTTCCTTGCAAGCTGTGCCTATCCCCGTGGCTGGTAAAACCGGTACAGCCCAAGCTGGCTCGGGTAAACCAACTCATGCTTGGTTTGCCGGTTACGTGCCAGCCGATGACCCAGATTTAGTGGTAGTAGTTATGGTGGAAAATGGCGGTGAAGGTTCTACCGCGGCCGTACCGATTGCTCATAAAATTTTCAACTGGTATTATAATAAACACAAATAATCCATAATAATAATCCAGAATGAGGTCATTCGTAAACAATTCAAAATAATTATCAGGCTTGACAATTTAGAATTTAATCATTATCTTTAGCTAGTTAGTTGATTTAGAAGGTTAATTAGAAATAATATACATTATGCCAAACTCCAATCAGTCATATGTTACTAAAGAAGGTTTGGAAAAGTTAAAACTGGAGTTAAAAGAATTAAAGACCGGTAAACGCAAAGAAATAGCCAGTCGTATTCAAGAAGCCAAGGAGCTGGGCGATTTGTCCGAGAATGCGGAATATGCCGAAGCCAAAACCGAGCAAGCTTTTGTTGAAGGCCGGATTATTGAAATAGAAAATCTACTCAAGAACGCTACTATCATTAGCGATGAAACCGGTAAGGAGATAGTTCAAGTCGGTTCTACGGTAATTTTTCAAGGTCCGGAAGGTGAAAAAAAATATACCATTGTCGGTTCCAACGAGGCTAATCCTAGCAAGGGTTTAATTTCCAATGAGTCGCCCCTGGGGCAGGCTTTTTTGGGCAGCAAAGTAGGCAGTAAAGTGGAAGTCAGATTGCCGCGCGGCGTGGTGCACTATACGGTTAAGTCCATAGAATAGTTTTTAAAGCTCATTAGCCGGTTCCGCTGTTTGTGGCGGGGCCGGATTTTTGTTGTTTAGTAGGTATGCTCAAGGGGCACCCTCGGCAGGCCGCCGGTGGTGCCCCGGTGTAGTTTCATTGATGTTGTCAAAAGCCGTAAAATCTATTAAAATATAAACACTTATTCGTATATAAATTAGTTATTTATGCCATCACGCGAAGAGCAGGAAATTAAAAGTCGGCATGATAAGCTGCAAGTTTGGCGCGATTTAGGTGTTGAGCTTTATCCGGCGGTTTGCCAGCGTCAGCAGACTACCGTTGATGTTGTTGATTCAGTTAAGGATAAAGAGCTGCTGGTTTTGGGTGAAGCTGATGTTTCCAAGGCCACTGTAGTTTATATCGCTGGCCGGGTTATGACTCTGCGGCCGCATGGTTCGTTGATCTTTGCCACCCTGCAGGACCAAGCTGGCACGGTGCAGATTGCTTGGCTTAAATCAGTTTCGCCCTCTAAGCCTTGGCAGTTGGGGCAGGCTTTGGACCGTGGCGATATTGTGGCCGTTAGCGGCCCGGTGGTAAAAACCAAGAGCGGCGAAATAACTGTCTTGGTTATGGAGCTTACGCCCTTGGCCAAGGCTTTGCTGCCCTTGCCGGAAAAATGGCATGGCTTAAAAGATGTGGAAGCGCGCCTGAGACAGCGTTATGTTGATTTAATGATGTCGCCGGAAACGCGCGAACTTTTTATTAAAAAAAGTAAATTTTGGCAAACAGTCAGAACTTATTTAACCGCCGCCGGTTTTATGGAAGTGGATACGCCAGCTTTGGAAGCTGTGGCCGGCGGGGCTGACGCCACGCCGTTTATAACGCACCACCAGGCTTTGGATAAAGATTTTTATTTGCGCATATCTTTGGAATTGCCTTTAAAACGTTTGCTGGTGGGGGGCTTGGAAAAAGTTTTTGAAATTGGCAAGGTTTTTCGCAATGAGGGCATAGATACGGAACACCTGCAGGATTACACCATGTGTGAATTTTATTGGGCTTATGCCAATTATGAGGATTTAATGTCATTTACACAAAGTTTGTATCAGGAAATTGTGCAAGCCGTAACTGGCGGTTTAAAAACATCTTATGACGGCCGAGAGATTGATTGGTCAGGCGATTGGCCGCGGCAGGATTATTTTGGCTTGATTAAAGAAGTGTCGGGCGAGGATTTGGCTGAAGTCAAAGATGTTAAAAAAATGCGTGAGCTTTT
>JACRFM010000012.1 GCA_016234305.1 Candidatus Kerfeldbacteria bacterium | reverse complement strand
TTTACTAAGGTTTATAAAAAATACATTTGGTCTGGTAAATGCAGTAATGGCAGTGATTGCAGTAAGAATGATGATTGTGCGGATAAGAAGTGTAATTTAGCTTATTATGCGGCTAACGATGCAATTCCCAATGATGATATTAGTAGCGACCAAGCTAAAACTGGCGCGGTGGCGCCAACTTTGCGTGCAGTCACGCGCGACGATAAAGGCCGGGTTTTGGGTCAAGATTCAAATGCCAGCCATAATTTTTCTATCTCTACGGTACAGCAGAGCAAAACTGAAGGTGAGGTAATTGGCGTAAGTCCGGTGGTGGCGACAGTGGCGTTTTACGCTTATAATCCGAATGGCAACCAAATGCCCCTCAGGTTTGTGGGGGTTGATTGGGATAATAAGTTGCAGCCTGATAAAAACATCCAGGTGTCAGCTTCGCTTAAAAATCACAAACCGTTTTGCGAACCGGAAAAAGTTTGCGCTGGCGATAAAACCTTGTCTTGCAGCGGCGATAATCAGTGCGGCGACAAAAAACCTTGCCAGATTAATGATAAATATAATTTTGGCGACAGTCAGGATGCTTGTATCGGCGATGATTCTGACCGGGCCGGCTATTTCTACTACAGCAATGTTTATACTTGCAAGGGTTCCAGTAGTAAAAATTGGAAAGAGGATGCCTTGGGTCCTGGTCAGGGAGCTTGTGTTTACCAGCCGCGCGTGGCCGTGCGTGATAACTGGGGTTGGTGGAGCAGTGGACAGTATGATGATTGTGAGAGTTTGATTTCCGGCCAGACCGGTAGTTGTTCTTCTGGCAAAACTGGGTGGCAAGATTATAGCGCTATGTCCGCCGGTAAAACTACGGGCGTTAGAATTATAGTTAAACCTAAAAGCCAATAATATTTTAAGTAGGACTTACGCGTTTGTCATCCTGAATTTATTTCAGGATCTCATTACCACTAAGAAATGCTTAGATTCTGAAACAAGCCTGTCCTAGCGTCAGGCCAAGGTTCAGAATGACGGAACAAGAAAGCTTTTGTTTAGTATCAAACGCCTAAGTCCTATTAATGCTAATCAGACGCCCTATATTCAGGGCGTCTGATTGAGGTGTTTTTCCGAGGCTGGGACTACCTATTTTTGGTTACTCTGTCGTCATTGCGAGGAGTCCGCGACGTGGCAATCTGGCAAAAGTGTCATTGCGAGCGACTGCGGGGAGCGTGGTTATAGCTTCGTTAGATCTCGTGTAGCGATGACGTAGCCTAAGATAATCTCACCAACCGTCACCCTGAGCACGTTCGTTGCACTCAGTGTAAACTCCGCGAAGAACTTAGATTCTTCCGTCGCCCCGACGCGGGGCGGGGCTCCCTCAGAATGACTTTTCCTGTCATTGCGAGCAGTTTTTTCCTCCGTCATTGCGAGGAACCCCGCAGTAGAGCCCCAAAGGAAAGCAAAACTTCCTACGAGGTAAACGCCGCTCACTACGGGGTAAATCTGCGACGAAGCAATCTGGCAAAAGTGTCATTACGAGAGCCGATAATTATCGGCTCGTGGTAATCTCAACCTTTGAGATCGCCACGGCCTTGTAAACTCGATCTCGCGCTGACAAATACGTCATTATATTTTGTTTTAAATGTCTATACAGAGGTGGTTTTTATGTAACTCCCCCTGTAGAGGTGACACTTCTGCTATGACACCCAAGCGAACGCCTGGCGGGCAGACGGTACTCGCCGGGTGAGTGATGGTTAAATGAGAGATTTAGATGCCATTTCTTATAATTAAAAAGTGACTGGGAATTATTATATTATTCCCCCCTCTTACAAATAAGAGGTTAGGGGAGTTACTAACCTAAAATACCTTGTAAATATAGGGTATTTTAGTATCTTTAGGACCTGCGCGTTTTACACCCAGAATTTGTTCGCTTCCGCGTTCATCTTCTATAGTTTCGTCCTTGGCGGGGCGTGCTGACGGGCGACAAAGAAATAAGGGATACTTCGGGTGGCCTACTCCGCCAGTAGTCCCGATGTACATCGGGACAAAGGCTGGATGAACCAGTGGAGGCTTTATTACATATGTCAAAAATGTCCCATCCTTCAGGATGGGGTGTGGGGGTTTAAAAAACCAGTAGCGTAAAAAATATTAACCCAAGGCTGCAGTTTTAAATCTTTAACTAGTTTACTTATTAGTTCGTAAGTGTCGGTTTTGCTCGCCCACACACTTTGTTGCAGTTTTATGAAATTTCCCTGTCGTAGCAGCCAGCGTAATTGCCGGCGCGCCAGGCGTTCGCTTTCCGGAATATCAAAAATAACCACGGTATAAAATTTTTTAGAGTTAGGTTTGGTCTGGCGCAGTTGTTCGGTTAAGCAAGCCATTTTACCTTTGTCGGTTAAGTAAAACATTAGCCGCTTGCCGATTTTTTTGGCTTTAATGTATTGGCGGCGCTTAAGCGCTTGGATAGTGACTCTTAAAATTTTTTCATCTCTTAGTTTTTTAAATTCATCTACTTGAGGCAGGCCATCCCAAAGATAAAAATTGCGATAATTGTGCAGGTCATTAAGCAGCTCAAGAGTGCTAATCAATTCTTTGCCGACGGCTGTTAAAAAGAGTAATAGTTTTTTGGTCAGAGCCGAGTAGTTGTTTTTTGTAGGCATAATTTACATAGTAAAATGTTTTAAGATATTTACAAAGCATAGCCAAATCGCAGGTGAGGAGTTAATTTAGTATGTCCTTAGCAGTTGGGTGTGACCTAATTAAGATGATTGAGTATCTTATATACTCCACGTCTTTGTGTATTATGGTGCTATTTTATTACTATGTCAAAAATGTCCGGCCGGACATTTTTGACATAGTAACTGGAAAATAGAAATTATGGTAATACTTGGTAAAATATTTTATAAGTTGCTATTGTGTAGAGTTGAAAAATATGTTATAATTAATTATATTTTAGGCTATAGTTGTGGTAGAATTAGGCTAGATTGAGAATGCCGAATCTCGAATAGTGAATGAATTATGAATAATCCCAGAGAGGCCATAAAGTCCTTTACAGACTTAAATAGTTGGCGCGAGGCCCACAAACTGGTTTTGTTGGTTTATAGGGCAACTACCAGTTTTCCTAAGGAAGAATTATTTGGTTTAACTAATCAAATTAGGCGCGCCGTGGTGTCAATTACTTCAAATATCGCCGAAGGTTTTAGTCGCCAAAGTTATTCTGAGAAAGTCCATTTTTACTCCATTGCCCAAGGTTCAGTTACAGAAGTACAGAATCAGTTGCTTATTGCCCGTGATATTAGTTATATAAAGCCTGGTTCTTTTGCTGCTTTAGCTAATCAATCAATTGCTGTTCATAAAACTCTTGGTGGTTTAATTAAAAAGTCTAAAACTATTCGCGATTCTTAATTCGTTATTCAGTATTCAAATTATTTAAGCCTTGCCCAATGTTAGCCGCTTTGAAAGAACAAATTAGCTATTTAGCCCAGGCCTTGTTTTTACAAAAACGGCGGCTTTATACTATTCCGTTGCTGGCCATCGGGACGGTAATTTTGTTTTCATTCCTGCCTTTGCCGGTTGGAGCTAACCTTGGTTCATTTTTGGCTGAGTGGATAATTTTGCCTCTGGCGAGGTTTATAGGTGGTTTGGTAATAACTTTGATAGGTATTTTGATTCAGATTGCCCAATACAACGATTTTATTAACGCGCCCGCAGTGGCTAAGGGCTGGGTGATTGTCCGTGACGTGGTGAATATGTTTGTGATTGTGATGATGCTGGTAATCGCCTTTGCCACCACTTTCCGGATTGAAGAGTATCAATATAAAAAATTATTAAGCAAACTTTTGATAATGTCGGTACTGGTCAACTTTTCCAAAATGTTGACTGGTTTGTTTATTGATTTTTCGCAGGTAATAATGCTCACCTTTGTCAACGGTTTTAAAGACGCGGCCGCTGGTAATTTTGTGAATGGTTTTCATATTGAGGATATGTTTACCTTTGCCAAGGATAAAAAAATCGGCGGTATTAAAGCTACAGATTCAGGCGATGATAGTGCTTATTTTGTAGCTTCCATAATGGCTTTGATAAGTATGTCAATTACTTTAGTAGTCATAGCCATTTATTTAATAGTCTTTTTGTTAAGAATTGCGATACTATGGCTCTTAATTATTATCTCGCCCATGGCCTACGTACTGTCAGCTTTTCCCGGGCAGGCTAAGAAATATTCTACTGAGTGGTGGGAAACGTTTGGCAAGTATTTAACCAGCGGGCCGATTCTGGCATTTTTCCTGTGGTTGTCGCTGGCTATTATGCAATTTGACAGTGACGCTTTTGGTAAGGCGTTTTATCAAACCGAGGCGCAAAATGCCAGCTCAATGTCTTTGGCTGATGTTCCTGGGGCAGTAGTTACCAACATTGGTAAATCAGATGTTTTATTATCTTTTATTATAAATATTGTAATGCTGCTCGGCGGTTTGTGGATGGCGCAGCGCCTGGGAGTGGCCGGTGGCAAATTAGCCGGTTCGGCCTTAAGTAAAATTCAGCAAGCCGGCGCAGCGATTGCCAAGGGTATTGTTAAGGCCCCATTGGGCGCGGCCGGTTATGGCTTTAGAAAATTGGCCGCTGCTACTGGTATAACGGCTTTTCATTGGCCGTCACTTAAAGAGGCTTACCAAGAATGGTCTCATGAGCGAAAACAAAGGGATATACAAATGATGAAGGGTAAGGGTGGAAGTTTGTTAAAATCCAAAGCTGGGGTATTGTTATCTGCCGGGTCGCGTGATTGGTGGCAAGCTTATGGCGCCGGCGGTTTTTTAAACCACCGGGGGTTTGGTTACGCCAGGCGGATGTTAACAGGCGGGGAAAAAGAATGGAATAAAATAAATGCGGAGATTCAAGATGAGAAAGATAAATTGCAAGTTTCAATGTTAGCCAGTAAACAAGACGGCCCAGAGGAGGCTTATTTAAAGAAAAGGGAAGAAACTATTACCGAGGCTGACAAAAGAAACAGTTTTTATGGTGGTATTAGCAAAGATGCAAAAGCAAAAGAAGCAGAATTGGAAGCATTGAAGAAGCAGCCAAAGTTGTCTGATGCTGATAAAGCCAAAAAAAAACAGTTAGAAAAAGATAAAGCTGAATTGGATAAAAATGATGCGGAGTTTGAACACATTAATACCCAAATAGAGCAGCAGCAAGCCATAGTAGATAATCCGTCTAATGAGCTGGAGGCTACTATAGCTCGCGCTAAAATTGAGGCACTTAATTATAAAAAAGGTGAATTTAATAAGGTTGATAAAAATGGCAATTTGTTAAAACCATCAACCAAACAGGCCCAAGAACAAATAAACGAATGGGTGGGTGAAGATGGCAAGGGTGGCAAAAAACAAACAGCTAAAGATGAGGCCAATAAAGATCCTGAAACACTGAGAAGGCTTGCTTGGGATGAATACAAAAAAGAAACAGAGCAAAAAGAAAAAGACGCCACTGCCTTAGCAAATAACAAATATGGCAGCGACGAAATTCAAAGCAAGAATGAGCTGTTGGCTGGCATTCTTCGTGAATTAAGCGAAAAGATTGATGAAAAAGAGAAAATGGAGAAAGAGGGCGTAGAGGGTCCATTGTTGAGCAGAATCAATGATTCCATATTGAATTTGACTGATAGAATAAAAAAGCAAAAAATTGATATTTCAGAAATACAAAAAGGTAATTTAGCTGCGCCCAAAGACGCCGCTGGGGTTAATGATGAAAAGAGTAAAGCCATCTTAGCTCAAGCCAAGGCCATGAGAAAGGTTATGGAATTTTTAGAAAAGGCTGGAAAAGACAACCCCGAAAAGACCGAAAAAGAATTATGGACAGAAGCCGAGCGAAGCAAATACCGTGATTCAGCGGAAATAGGCATGGAACAAATAAGAGGGAAAGAAAAACACCGTGAGGAGTATATGCTGCCGCCGACATTTTATGCTGAACAGGCCCGGAGGACATTAGTCAATGAGGAATTGAAAAAAATAAATACTGATAACTACCACGAGCTAATTGCCTATTTTAGACAGGCCCAGCACGAAAAAGACCCGGTGCGGATGGATGCCATTTTGCGCAAACTAGCTAATGATTACAATGACAATGAATTATTTAACGCTTATGGTTATTCCAGTGATTTTAAGGGGTTAAAGGATTTTTTCCAAAAAGAAGTTGTTGAACATGGTGGCATGGGTCAACAGCAGGCCTTGGGTTTAGCTAATGACATGTCTTATATAAATGAATCGCGCCATCACTGGGAAACGGCTCGTATAATTGGCCACCGGGGCGGTAAGTTTGAATGGTTCACCGATCAGTATCATGTTAAAGAATGTTTGGCCGAAATCAGAAAAAGCAATCCGCGTGAACTGGCTCGGAATTTTAACCGTTTGGCTTATGGCGGCGAATATAATACACCGGACGGCGATAGGAAATTTAAAATATCTCCCTTGGGGGTGGCCCTAGTTTCCAACTTAGGGCGCGACATAGCCCAGTTTATAGAGCGCGGTGAAACTAACCCTAATATTGTGGTGAATTTAAATCAGCCGGATGTTAGAGAGATTTTGAAGAGAATACCAGGACTATATGATGTAGAATATATGGGTAGAAAATTTTGGCAAATAATGGATGATGCTATTGGGAGATTGCCAGCCGCCGGCGATTTAGATGCTTCCGTGCACAAATCTTTTCATTATCGTTATGAGGATTAAATAATTTGTTATGGCGCAAGTGGACATTGATTTTAAATCTCCGCAGATACTTAAAGAGATTGAAGATTACCTTAATAAACAGGTAATATTGTTTGACATGGCGCCGGAGGCTTATACTTTTGTCAGGAATTTTGAATTGTATCTTAAGCAAAATTCTGATTTTCCCCAGAGTGAAGCTGAAATTTATAGTAGATATCAGGCCTTATTGGTCAGAGCTAAATTTATTGCCCTGCCAATGTTGCGGGAGGCAGAGATAGTCGATTTATTTAAAGAGCATTTTGTAGAAGCTTTGTCCATAGACGGTTATGATTTATGGCAAAAGTTAAAAGCCAAATTAGTTACTATGATTATAGTGGACGATCGCGATGTTTTTAAAAAAAATATTAACGAGGCCTTAGTGCGAAGCAAGCAGTTACTTACCAACGCAGACATAAAATTGGGACAGAATTCAGTCAGGCCGACGATTGGAAACTGGCTTAGAGATTGTCGTTCTCTGTTTGGTACAGATAAAACAGATACGGTAACACAGGTGCAGTATGTTACTAACAGTAATAACGCTCGTTCATTGTCTAATGAAGATAGAGAAAAGTTAAAAAGGTTGATTTATTTTTGTGAGCGTTTGAAATATTTATCAACTGAGCCGGGTGGTGTAGAGGAAGGTTATTCCATGGTGATTGATGGAAAATGGAAAACCCTTAACCCGGAAGAAGGTATCTGGGAAGAGAGTGATAAACTCACTGCAGGTTTAGATCCAGTGGTAAAAGAAGCTTTGGAAGTGTTGGGGGAGGGCGAAGCGGTGCTGCCAACTAAAACATCTGGGGGCAGTTCAGAAAATACGGCTAAGACTTTGGCAAATTTGGTTAAAGCCCCAGCAGCTTTAAAGCAACCCACCCCCGCATTTTTGTTTGATGAGACGGATGAGCGGGAAGCGGATCGCTATCGCGAGCGAATGGCGAATGGCGAATGGCGAATGGCGAATAATTTGGAAAGTCAATTGCGAGAGTTGGCCGAGGAAGTGGTGAAGGAACATAATTTTAGTTTTAAGGACGAGGTTAGTCACAAGCGGTTTGTGCAACTATTTGTTTCCTTTTTAAAGGACGTGCGGGATGTCATAGAGGCCAAAGAAATGTTGCTTAAGAGCACGGATAATGGCGGACTTGGTTTAACTTCGGAAAAGACTGAAAAAGTTATTGGGATTTTGCAGCAGGCTAAGAAAGAGTTTGAATTACGAATTAAGAATCAAGAATTAGGAATGGGGAAGGGGGAAGAGATTCTTCCTCCTTCGCCAAGGCTATGGAGGGCAGGTCGCTCCACTCAGACTGACGAGACAGAACAGAGTGATATAGCGCCAAAACCCAAAACTGAATTGGATAAGATGATTGAGGCTGAGGCGGTGGCCGGACAGAGTATAAGTGGTCGGAATCACGAATCAAGAATCACGAATCAAGAATTGGGAGATAGTAATACTCCTCATTCTATCCAGAATGACAAAGTCGCACAGAGTATAACAGTATCAAAATCAAATCTGCCGCCAGTACCTAGCGGGCAGGTTTCCAAGTCAGAGTCAGTTAAATTTAAAAGTCCGCTTACTCCGGAGGAAGCGGAAGATACCAGACAATGGATTTTACAGGAAATTGTTAACAAGATTGAAACCGATAAAACGCCAATAGTTAATACTAGCCCTGTAAAGTCTTCAGGTCTGGAGCACGCCCCTATTCCCCGGCAGCGTCTGGTTGATGTTAAAGCGCCGCCTCGTGTACTTGGACCGATTGAGGAGCTTCGGACCTTGTCTATAGTTGATTTGCGGCGGTTGTCTGATAATCCCGCTGATGCCTTGCAGAAACTTCAAAAAAAGATAGACATCATTGGTGAAGCTTCAGTTGGTAAAAAGGTTGAAGCTATCAGAGCTTGGCAGGCTTCTCTGGTTTATCAAAAGTATTTGGAAGTTGGACGCGCCAGTATTGACAGTGGTCAGTCAGTGGCCGGCATTATTGCTAAGCAAACCCAAGCCGGTGAAGTTACCTTGAATGAAGAAGAATTCAACGCTATTGTGGATTTTAATGAACGTATCAGATTCTAGAATTATGAATCAAGAATTGGGAATTAAGAATAATACAGCAAAGATAAAAACATTTACTGATTTATTAGCATGGCAAGAAGGTCATAAATTGGTTTTGATGATTTATAAGATAACTACTGATTTTCCTAAGACAGAGCTATTTGCTCTAGTGGATCAACTTCGCCGCGCCGCCGTTTCCATCACTTCAAATATTGCCGAAGGTTTTAGTCACCAAGGTTATTCTGAAAAAATCCACTTTTACTCCATAGCCCAAGGTTCAGTTACCGAAGTACAGAATCAGTTACTAATTGCTCGTGACATTGGCTATATAAAACCGACAATTTTAATAAATTAGCCGAGCAGTCTATCAGCACTCATAAGATTATTAGCGGTTTAATAAAAAAATCAAAAACTATTCGTGATTCTTAATTCATAATTCATAATTCATAATTCTAATTTTCTGCAACAATTCACCGTGCCACAATTCATAGATGTTGAAGATAAAATATTCGGCCCCATTACTACTCGGCAGTTTATTATTTTACTCGTAGCCGCTTTTTTCATTTTTCTGGAGTTTAAATTATTTGATTTTACCTCGTTTGTTTTATTGGGGGTATTAACTGCGACGGTGGCCATGATTTTGGCATTTTTTAAAGTAAACGGTATGCCAGTGCACTATTTTTTGTTAAACTTCATACAGAGTTTTAAACGGGCCAAGGTGCGTATTTGGCGCAAAGAGGTAAGCGAGGCAGAGCTTAGGCTAGGTTTGCACAAACCAATGACGGTTATTAAATCGGTGACGGCTGTTAAACCGCCCTTGGAAAAATCAAGACTCACCCAGCTTAGTATGCTGGTGGATACGGGGGGGATGTATAGGGGAGAGGAAGAAATATTGGAAAAACCTAAATCCTAAAACTTAATTTCTAAATAATATTCAATCTATAAAATCCCAATGACAAAGTAAAAGCTTCGCTTTTATCCCGATGGCCATCGGGATGGTTGCACGAGGCAACCAGATGTCAAACCAATGATTTAATGACTAAATGCCAAAAAAGTTTTGATATTTGGATTTGATTTGACATTTGGATTTTGAAATTTGGCATTATTTGGAAATTAGAGCAATTAGCAATTAGAAATTTATTAAATTATGAGTAAACAAAAGGAACTTACTGGTCGTAAAAAATCTCTGCCTTCCACTACCCGTTATCTTGATATTGCGGAGATTAGAGATAATGCCGTAATTCTTAAGGATGGCACTTTGCGGGGAGTTTTAATGTGTTCCTCGGTTAACTTTTCTTTGAAAAGCGATGATGAACAAAACGCCATTGTTCAAGGATATGTCAGTTTTTTAAACAGCCTGGAATTTCCCCTGCAAATAGTTATTCAGTCTCGTAAACTCAATATTGATGGCTATTTGAGCAATCTTGATGCCATAGCCAAGCAGCAAACCAATGAATTGTTACGAGTGCAGATTAGCGATTATACCGCTTATGTTAAAGAGCTTATCTCGCTAGGCGATATAATGACTAAACGTTTTTATGTGATAGTGCCTTATAGTCCGGGTACGGATAAGCGCCGCAGTTTTTGGGAAAGATTTGTGGCCATATTTTCCGCGGCCCAGTCAGTTCGTTTGTCGCGGGATAAATTTGTTAAATATTTGGATTCGTTGGACCGGCGCGCTTCGCAAGTGGAAGCCGGTTTGAATTCCATGGGACTGGCCGCCGTGCGCCTGGATACGCAGAGTTTGATTGAGCTTTATTACAACAGTTATAACCCGGAACTTAGAGAAACGGAAAAGCTGGCGGGGATGGATAAGGTGCAGGTGGAAACTAACTAGTTGAAAATTAAAAAATCAAAATGCAAAATGACAAATTAAAATTTAAAAATGGAGTTACCTTGTTAGTTTTATAATTTTGATTTTTGATATTTACATTTTAAATTTCTTATCATGGCCATTAATCCACAAAAAGTTGAACGGGAATTTGAACAGTCAGCCGCGGCTCAACCAGCGGTTCAGTCCGAGCCAAAAGTTTCTGACCGCGAACTACTGGAAGCGGAAAGAATTTTGCGCCAAGGCTCGCTTAAAATCCGGGAGCTAATTGCGCCGGCCTCTTTTCGTGTTACGCCGAATTATTTGGAGCTGAACTGTATTTTTGTGCGGACACTTTTTGTTTTAACATACCCAAGGTACATTTCCCTGGGTTGGTTCTCGCCTATAACTAATTTGAATTTTCCGCTGGATGTGGGTATGTATTTCTATTTGGTGCCGAGTGACATGATTTTAAAACAACTGCGTAATAAAGTGGGAGCGTTGGAAGCGCAGGTATCAGCTGACCGGGAAAAAGGCGCACCGCGCGACCCGGTTCGTGAAACCGCCCTGCAGGACATTGAGCAATTGCGCGACAGCCTTACTCAGGGCTCGGAGAAATTCTTTCAATTCGCGCTCTACCTTACCTTATACGCTGGTAGCGTTAAAGAATTAGACAAAATGACGGAGGAAACGGAATCTTTATTCGGGCAAAAATTAGTTTATTCGCGGCGGGCTTTATGGCAGGCTGAGCAGGGCTTCAATTCTACTCTGCCCTTAGGCAGTGATGAATTGCAGGTTTATTTTAATATGAATTCATCGCCGATTGCCTCATCTTTTCCCTTTACCTCCTCGGAATTAACCAGTGACAATGGCATTTTATACGGCATTAATCGTCATAATAATTCCTTGATTTTGTTTGACCGTTTTAGCTTGCAGAATGCCAACATGGCTGTGTTTGCCACCTCGGGCGCGGGCAAAAGCTACTCGGTTAAGTTAGAAGCTTTACGTTCTTTAATGATGGGGACGGATGTTATTATTATTGACCCGGAAATGGAATATAAACATTTGGCTGAAGCTGTGGGCGGGGCTTATGTTAATATCTCGCTTAATTCCGAGGCTAAAATAAATCCTTTTGATTTACCCCGGCCGGTGGGTGATGTTAAGGCTGGTGATATTATACGTTCGGCGGTTATTACCTTGAAAGGTTTGCTGCGGTTAATGCTGGGGCAGCTGACTCATCAGGAGGATTCTATTATTGACCGGGCGCTGCTGGAAACTTATGCTAAAAAAGACATTACGCCGACATCTGACCTGTCTAATATAGAGCCACCGGTGATGTCGGACTTGGAAGAAGTTTTAAGCGGTATGGTGGGCGCGGAAGATTTGGTTATTAGATTGAAAAAATATACTGAGGGTACTTTTGCCGGTTTGTTTAATAAGCCGACCAGCATTGATATGCGCAATCAACTGGTGGTTTTTTCCGTGCGTGACCTGGAGGATGAACTTAGGCCCATGGCGATTTATTCCATCGTGAATTATATTTGGAACGCGGTTCGTTCGGAACTTAAAAAGCGCATTTTAATGATTGATGAAGCCTGGTGGTTAATGCAAAATGAAGACAGCGCTAAATTTATTTTTGCGCTGGTGAAGAGATGCCGTAAGTATTATTTGGGTGTAACGACCATTACCCAGGATGTTAATGACTTTTTGACTTCACCCTACGGCCAGGCCATTGTGACTAATTCAGC
Source organism: Candidatus Kerfeldbacteria bacterium (assembly GCA_016234305.1). GTDB lineage: Bacteria > Patescibacteriota > Patescibacteriia > Veblenbacterales > UBA10138 > JACRFM01. Next base: position 6,340 of record JACRFM010000012.1, on the reverse strand, counting down.
CTTGCAGTTGTTACTGAAACAAACGCCAGCCGGTATAGACAAAATTGTAAAGACATTTATGTTGACCGAAGGCGAAAAATATTTGCTACTAGAATGCGGCGTGGGCGAGGGTATATTTTTTGCCGGCAACAAGCATGCGGCTATTAAAATCGTAGCTTCTTATACTGAAGACCAACTTATTACCTCTGACCCGCGGCAACTGCTAGAAATTGAGCAAGCTAAAAAAGAATTTGCCGCGCAAGTTGATGAACCGGAAATTGGTTAGAAACAGAATTATGAATCAAGAATTAGGAATTAAGAATAATACAAAAATAAAAACGTTTACTGACTTATTGGCTTGGCAGGAAGGTCATAAATTGGTTCTGATGGTTTATAAGATAACTACTAATTTTCCTAAAACAGAGTTATTTGCTCTCGTGGATCAACTTCGCCGCGCGGCCGTTTCCATAACTTCAAATATTGCTGAAGGCTTTAGTCGCCAAAGTTATTCTGAGAAAGTCCATTTTTACTCCATTGCCCAGGGTTCAGTTACAGAAGTGCAGAATCAGTTACTAATCGCTCGTGATATTGGCTACATTAAAACTGAGGATTTTAATAAATTAGCCGAGCAGTTTATTAACACTCATAAAGTTATTAATGGCTTAATAAAAAAATCAAAAACTATTCGTGATTCTTAATTCATAATTCTTAATTCTTTCTAGTTGTGTCTCGTCGTCTTATCATTATTTTAATCAGTTTAGCCTTGGTATTGTTGATGGCTATGGGTTTGTTTTTCTTTTTGTCTCAAAAAACAGTCACCCCGACCGAACCAATCCAGACGCAAACAGTTGCCAATAATAATCAACCCATCAGCGGGGTAAATAATCAGCCAAGTAGCAATACTGAAATGCCGCTTAATTATAGTAATCAGCCGGTGGTGGCAGAGAAAGTAGATGATAAAACCCAGGTTAAGAATGTAGCCGCCCGGTTCGCGGAAAAATACGGCACTTATTCAACTGATGCCAATTTTGCCAATTTAAAGAATCTGGCTTATTTACTGACCGATACTATGAGATTAAGGACGCAAAATGTCATTAACGCCAATTCGCTATCACAAAATGTTATTTTGCCTTTTTATGGAGTAACTACAAAAGTTGTCATAGTTCAAGATATTAAGATGGTGACATTGACCCAGGCGGTGGTAAATTTAACTACTCAACGCAGTGAAACTTTTAGTCGTGCCGGTGAGCCGCAACTGCGTTATCAGGATATTAAGGTCTATTTGGAAAAAGTCAACGACAGGTGGCTCATTAGTGATGCTGAGTGGATTAACGGAAACCAATTAACTCAAAATTAAAAGCTTAGCTTTTATCCCGATGGCCATCGGGATGGTTGCACGAGGCAACCAAAATCAAAATGGAAAATGACAATATGGAAACCCAAAACTCAAAGGTCAAAGATCAAAAGTACAAGTTAAAAGTAAAAAGTTTTGAATTTTTACTTGCAGTTTTGAGTTTTGACTTCTAACTTTTGACTTAATATATTTTTTGATATTTAAATTTTAATTTTCTTATCATGGTGGTTAATAACCAAGCCCAAGATTATGAATCTCAATTGGCTGAAGTTCAGCAGCAGGCGCGTCTGGAGGAACTGAATAAGCGCTTAGAGGAGCAAAAACAGATTGCTGCCACTAGCCAATACGCTAAAATGATGAAAATTGGCGGTGAGGGTGCAAAACAACAAGCGGCTGCTGTAATTAAAAAGCAGGTTAAGAGGCGTATATTAATATGGGTAGGCAGTATATTAGCAGAAATTTTTATTGTACCTCCTGTCGCTTGGGTAACTTGGACAATAATTGGGGTGGTAGCTGTATCTGGTTTAGGCTATTGGTGCGTGACTACGCCGGTTGATTGCGTAAAAGGATTAGGCTGGGTAGGTTTTGGTTCATTAATTGATTTAATAACAACAGTTCTAAAAGGATGATCCTTGAATGTTTATATAATAATGGATTTTGGTACTTATTGATTTCCAGTATGAAAAAAAATTTTATTTACGTCGCAATCGTACCTTTATTTTTTATATTTCTAGGGTTATTTTTAGTTTCACCGGTTTGGGCCGCTTCTTGCAAGTGTTATGAAACAAACAGCGACGGCTCATACTCCAATAATATAAAAATTGATGGCGTCTATTGTAAAGAAGTGTCAACGGATAAATGTTATATAGACCAATTTAAAGATGAAAATGGAAAAGTTTTAAAAGCAAAGAGTTGCATTTCCATCGCGACTCAACCAGAAGTATGTTACTCACGTGTTTGTCAGCCATATTTAGATAACCAATGCCAAAAACCGTTTGGCGAAGATAAATCAGCCTCGGTAAATAAATGTTGGACTGAAGACGAATGCAACAATGCTGATGGGGTTTTTGACAAAGACGGAAAGAGGTCGCCAAATTGTACGCCGCTGGGCGATAAACAGACAGCTCGTTGTTTTGTTAAACCGCCCAAAATAAAACTGCAGGTTCCAATACCGGGATTATCCCAAGAATTTAGCGGTGGTTTCCCGGAGTATCTGGCTTATTTTTATAAATTCTTTGTTGGTTTTATGGCGGTGGTGGCCGTAGTTATGATTATGTGGGGCGGATTTAAACGCATTATGGCAGCCGGTAATGCTGAGAATGTAAAAAATGCTAATGGCACTATATTTGCCGCTATTATTGGTTTAGTGTTAACTCTAGTATCCTATACTTTGCTTAATTTAATAAATCCAAAATTGGTTGAATTAACCGGATTAGATTTAGACAAGATAAGAACCGAGCAGTTTGGTAGTTGGTGTCCGGAAAAGGACCCCATTTATAAGACAGATATTAAATGTGGCTATGTGACAACCATTGATGGTAATCAATGTGTAGGAAAAGTTTGTCCATTTCAAGGAAAGGGTTGCTATGAGGTAAATAGCAGTAAAGAGGTGGATGCCAGTGGAAAGTCAAAAGATTATGAATGCCTGACGCCAGCAGAAGCCTGTGAATCCATAACTAAGAGTGTGGCTGAGAGTGTTCACGGTGATAATGGCGGTAAGTATGGTATTTATGATAGTACTTGTAGAAAATTTAGTAAGAATGGTAACATTTGTGCTTGGGCACAGGAATACGGTACTGTTTACTATAGTACTTGTAGATTATTTACACCATCCGACATAATCAAGCAATGTGCAGCTATTTCTAGTTGTAGTGATTTAAATAACACCTTCAGTCTTGGTGGAACAGTTTTATCTAGTCTGGGGGCTATTTTTGGTGGTAAGGCGGTAACTTCGGCAGTATCAGGTAACAATTTTGCTTTGTGTAATAGAGATTTATGTAAGAAAGATTGTGTAACTCGCAGATATTCTGTCAATGTGCCACACGGTTTAACAGTTCCGGCTGCTGTTCTACAAGCATTAGGAATTGATATAATAAACCCAACAATATCTGTTGGTGGTATGTGGGTTTGTGAGGGCAAATAATTATTTTTTGTATAGACAAAAGTTTTGTTTTTATAAGTGAATCTTGTTATAATAAATATAAATTTAAAGGTTTATGTTGGATAATCTTCGCTACTTTTGGGAAAATGTGGACAAGAAAAAGTTTTTTTAATGTTGGTGATTGTTATGGCCATAATTGTTTTAAGCTATGTTATTTACGCGATTTGGCGGTCGTAGTGACTAAATTATTTTGAATTATAAAATAGACCTAGTAGCATCATTCTGAAGGAGCTTTGATGACTTTCGGAACCACTGAAGAATCTCTAAGAGTCAAATAAAATATTTGATTCTTCTCCCGCTGTTGGCGTGATCAGACAGCAAGCGTTATTTGATGCTATCACCTCTATCATCTTGAATACTGACCTGTCGTCAGGACAGGTTTACTATTGTCATCCCGAACTTGTTTCGGGATCTAAGTTCGCGAATTAAGGCAACGCATGATAGTTAATAGGCTTAACCTTAAGCCTACCCTGTGTCACCTTTGGGTTAACTGTTTTTTGTTTGTCAAAAAGCTTAAATTATGCTATAATCTATTTATGCAATCACCATTAATTAAGTTTTCGCCCGCCTTATTTTGGGATATTGATAAAGATTCTTTAAATTTTAAAAAACACCGCCAGTTTGTGATTGAACGGGTGTTGAAATTTGGCGATTCTTCAGATTGGCAGTTTATAAAACGGTTTTACGGTTTAGCCGTCATAAAAAAAGTAGCGCAAGGAAGTCGCGATTTAGACGACAAGAGCCGCAATTTTTGGCGAATTATGTTAAAAATTAAGTAAAAAGCTTAATCAGATGGTTTCAAACCTCTTTTGTTGCCATTGCGAGGAAGCCCCGCTGGCCAGCGGGGCGACGTGGCAATCTGGTTAGTACTGGCGGGATTGTCTGGCTACATCAGATCTAGGTAAGATCTAGCGAAGCTACGACCTTACTAATGCTCACCATGACATTGCAACCTATAACCTATAACTTTGAAGCTATTTAAATGGCTACCTTGGCAAAAATTTTTAATTAACTAAATAATTTATGGTTGAATCAACAGATAATATAAATACCCTTTTAACCTCATTTCTCCGAAGCCGTGGTGTATCTTTAGTTGGTATATTCGGTTCTTACACCCGCGGTGAGGCTAATGAAAATAGCGATATTGATTTATTGGTTCGTTTTACTAATCCCAAAAGTTTATTTGAAATTATTAAAATTGAACAGGATTTAAGTTATAAGCTTGGACGCAGAATCGATTTGGTAACAGAAAGTGCCCTGCACCCGTATCTTCGTCCTAAGGTGTTTAAGGATCTTAAAATAGTTTATGGATCGCGATGAAATATATTTGCGGCATATTGTTGATGCCGTGACTAGCATTGAAGAATATATATCCGGATGTAGTCAGGCGGAGTTTTTGGTTAATGGGCTTTTGCAGGCGGGAGTAATGCGTCAACTGGAGATTATTGGCGAGGCGGCTAAGCGCGTTTCCGCGCCGACTAAGTCTAAGCTTGAAGTTTTACCGTGGGAAGTTATTACTAGTATGAGGGATAAACTTGTTCATGATTATTTTAGCGTTGATTTGGAAGCCGTTTGGAAAACAGTTCAGGCAGATTTACCTTTGTTGAAAAGTGAAATTAATGCTTTTTTAACAAAAATATTTAAGACGCTTTAATTTTTTTATACAAAAATGCTGGATAACCTTCGCTACTTTTGGGAAAATGTGGACAAGAAAAAGTTTTTTTTAATAGTGGCGATTGTTATCGCCGTAATTGTTTTAGGCTATATTATTTACGCGATTTGGCGGCCAACTCCACCGCCGATTATTAATACTAACCAGCCAGGTGCGGGCGGTTTTCCATCAACCGGGCCAGGCGGAGTTAATGTTGGTGAAACCGGACAGACCAATTTACCGCCAGCCGGCGAAGGCGGGCAGCCAGTAACTGGTGGCGGCGAAGCAGTTTCCATGGTAGCTAACGGAGGTAATACTTTAACCAAAGTTTTAAGCGATAATTCCAGCGGTTTTCCCACTGCCAACGGCGCCGCGGTGCGTTATTATGACTTGGCCACTTGCCAGTTTTATGAATTATCACCTGACGGCAGTAAAAAGGCATTGACCAGCGACCAGTATTGCAATGTGCAGAAAGCTACCTGGTCGCCGACTAGTAGCAGCGCGATACTGGAATTTCCTGACGGTTCAAACGTAGTTTATGATTTTAAATCCAAAAAACAATATTCCCTGCCTCGCGAAATGGAAAATTTTTCCTGGTCGCCCGATGGAAGTAAAATTGCCGGTAAGTACATGGGTAATGATATTGGCGATCGTTGGGTAGTGGCTGTAAATAGCGACGGCTCGGCTCTAAGGGGCGTGGAGCCAATGGGTGATAACGCGGACAAGGTAGACGTGGAATGGTCGCCCAATAATCAGGTAATTGCTTTGTCGCGTACCGGCGAGCCTTCCGGCGCTTTTACCCAACAGGTTTTGCTGGTTGGTTTTAATCAGGAAAATTTTAAAGGTTTGTATATAGACGGCCGTGGCTTTGAGCCCAAATGGACACCTGATGGCAAACGTTTATTATATTCGGTATTTAGCGATAAAACCGGGTTTCGTCCTTCGCTCTGGCTGGTTGACGGTACGCCTGACCGTGCGGGGTTAAATAAACAAAATTTAAATTTAGGTACTTGGGCTGATAAGTGCAATCTTACCGGTACTTATGCTTATTGCGCCGTGCCCACTGATTTGCCGGAAGGCGCTGGCTTGGTGCGGGAACTGGCCGGCGGCGTGCCAGACTCAGTTTGGCGGGTTGATTTAACCACTGGCGCTACAAATTTATTGGCTACGCCAGTCGGTGATGATGGCCAGGGTT
>JACRFM010000011.1 GCA_016234305.1 Candidatus Kerfeldbacteria bacterium | reverse complement strand
TGGAACAGAGGGCGCTAACGGTATCGGTTTCCTTGATTAAATCCAAAGCAACTTTAGCCTTAAAGCCGGGTGGATGAGAGCGTTTGATATTTCCCATATTTTATATCTTAGCAGGTTGTCTGAATTTTGGGGGGAAGTATATTTAATGTAAAATGAGCCGTTAGAGATAACGGCTTTTATTTTTCCAAACTCATCGTTATACCCTTTTTATGTTATCTTGAGCACTAGCGAAGGATCTTTAGATTCTTCAGCACTCCTAAGGAGGACTTCAGAATGACACTACAAAAAACCAAGGTGCCCCTTGCAATATGCAGGGGCACCAGTGTGATGTCTAGTGTGTAATCTTGTCCAGCTCTGAACTATAGACAAATAACTAAGAACTATTACGGAATATAAACTTGAATAGTTGCTTTGGGCGTGGCCGCGTCATCGTCATCGGTTCTAAGCGGTATGCCAAAGGTACTGGCCGGGGCGTTTTTGGCCAAAGTCAACTGCCGGTAGCTATTAGGGCCAATAATTAAGTAGTTATTAGGCAAGGCGGGTGTGAATTTAACTTGGTCAGCGGCCGCGGTTTTTAAGAACAAAGCTAAGTTAGTGTTATTTTGAATAATTAATTTATTGCCGCCATGAAGTTCAATTGGCTGCTGATAGCCTGGTTCAATGCTAAAATTTAAATCACTGCGGTTAAGGCTGACCACGCGGGTGGCACTGGCACTGGGGTTGGCTAGTTTTTTAACCAGCAAATCGCGCAGTTTGACCTCAGTTGGTTTAGTTCGCCACACTTGGGTTACGGCAATTTTGCTGCCTGTGGCCAGCTGGTTGAAATTATCTATGCCGACAAGGCGCGGGCCATCGTTTTGGCCGACATTGGTAATCTCGCTTAAAGCATAAAGGTTGCCTTTTTTAAAAGACACATAGATTTTATAACCACTGCTAACCACGTTTTCCAAAGTGCCGTTAAGCGTTATTACTTTAATATCTTTATTCAGGTATTTGATTTCTCGGGCGGCTATTTTAAGCTGATTGTTGCTGTAGTTTATGACTGTGCCGGTAAGGCTCAGTTGCGCGCCGTCAACCCAGTCCACAAAATTGACCAGGCCGCTGGGCGTGCCGCTTACCTTGGTAGCATTATCGTAGGTTATTTTAATTGGCACATCACCCATTTTAACAGTAAAAGTTCCGTTACTGGCGTCTACAGCCCCGCTTAAAGTTGCTTCTTTAAGATTAATTTCCGCCGCCGCTTTGGTTACAGTCGGTACGAATAAAGCCAAAGCCAAAATAGTTATAGTTGAAGCACCAAACCAATATTTAAGATGCATAATTAATAAAATTAAAAGTAAATGTATCTGTCATAATTATATACCTGTTAATTTCTGAGTCAATTTGGCCGCTTGATTCTTTTTGTATTGCTAGGTAAAATTGAAGCCGTTAGCGACTTAATTAGTTATCATAAAATATGAACCATAATCAGCAATTTATTTTTATGGGTCCGCAAGGTTCGGGCAAGGGCACACAGGCTAAAGCTCTGGCGGCTAAACTCCAAGTGCCTCATATTTCCACTGGTGAGATTTTTCGGCAAGCTATGAGCGCCGGCAGTGAATTAGGACAAAAAGTTAAAGCCGTAGTGGACAAAGGCATATTGATGCCCAATGAAATAACCAATCAATTAGTGTTAGCCAAGATAAAAGATAAAAATGGATTTATTTTGGATGGTTATCCGCGCAATTTGGCACAGGCTGAGTTTTTGGACAGAGTGGCGCCTGAAGTGCAGGTGATTGATTTGGAATTAACTGATGATGAGGCCGTGGCGCGTATTGCCGGTCGCTGGAACTGCAGTTTGTGCGGCGCGGTTTACCATCTGAAATATTCGCCGCCCAAGCAAGAAGGATTATGTGATAAATGCGGCGGCCTGCTTACCCAAAGAGCTGATGATGTGCCAGCCGTAATCCGTCAGCGCTTGCAAACTTATCATCAAGCTACCGAGCCTTTATTGGAATATTACCGCGGCCGGGGGCGTTTGCTGGTGATTGACGGCACGCCGCCGATTGCAGAGGTAACGGAGAATATATTTAGAGCATTGGGCTTATGATTGTATAAATTTTAAAGTATAAACCTGAGTTATTAATAATTTTTAATTTACAATTTTAAATTTTTAATGAATTTTTAATTAAATAATTAATAAATTTGGTCATTCAATAAAAATAAAAGCTTCGCTTCTATCCCGCTGGCCATCGGGATGGTTGCATAAGGCAACCAAATTTAAAATTAATCATTTAAGGGTAGAGAAATTTATAGGTTTTTGATAAGTATTGTTCAAGCATGAATAATTTAATTAAGACAACTAGTGAAATTGAAATCATGCGCGCGGGTGGGCGCATTTTGACGCAAGTGCTGCAGACCGTGGCCGCGGCAGTTAAACCGGGTATCACCACGGCCGAGCTTGATAGTCTGGCGCGCCAGGAACTTGGGCGCTTCGGGGCGGAACCGTCTTTTTTGAACTACGGCGCGCCTCCCGGCAAGCCGTTTCCGGCGGCGCTGTGTACCTCGGTTAACAGCGGCGTGGTGCATGGCATTCCTTTGGCTACGCAGATTTTACGGGCAGGTCAAATAATTGGCTTGGACATTGGTTGTTGGTATAAAGGTTTGTGTACGGACACGGCCATTACGGTGGGAGTAGGCAAAATATCCAGTGAAGCGGAAAAATTAATCAAAGTTACGGCCAAAGCCCTGCAGCGCGCGGTGGCGGCGGTAAAGCCAGGGGCAACGTTAGGTGATATCGGGCAGGCCATTCAAAGTTATGTGGAGGCGCAGGGTTTTTCCGTAGTGCGTCAGTTAGTTGGTCACGGCGTGGGGCGGGCTGTGCACGAGGAACCGGCTGTGCCTAATTTTGGTAAAAAGGGCAGTGGCTTAAAGTTAGTGGCTGGCATGACGATTGCCATTGAACCAATGGTCAATGTTGGCGGTTATGAGGTCAAGGTTTTGCCTGATGAATGGTCAGTCGTGACCAAAGACGGCAGTTTATCCGCCCACTTTGAACATACGGTGGCGGTGACAAAACAAGGCTGTGAGGTATTGACCAAATAAATTTAAAATTTAAAAATCAAAATGTAAAATGACATATTAAAATGAAAAAATTTTAACATTTTACATTGTAATTTTGATTTTTGACCCGCCTGCCAGAGCTAAAGCCTTAAACATAATCTAGCGATGAGTATACATACAGTAACTAAACAATCGTTGACTAATAAGGCAAGGCTAGCGTCGGGCAGGTATTTACATTTTTAATTTATGAAGATATTGGCAATTGATTACGGTTTAAATAAAGTCGGTTTGGCCATTGGTGATACCATCACCAAGCTGGCTTTTCCTCGCGGTCTGTTAACAGCCGCGCCAAATTTAACTCACCAGATTGTTGTCTTGGTTAAAGAGGAAGAAGTCAGCCTGATAATTGTTGGTCAGCCCTTGAATATGCAGGGTCAGGCCACTAAGCAAACTGAGACGACGGTGGATTTTGTAAGTAAATTACAAGAGTTAATCACTGTTCCGGTTGAGTTATTGGACGAACGTTTAACTACCAAGCGGGCTTTGGGCGCTAAACAAAGTGGCTCCAGACTGACTGATGATGAATTAGCCGCTATGTATTTATTGCAGGATTATTTAGACCGGTATTTTTAATTAAGCCCAGTAACAAAATTTCGCTATACTCGCCCTAGGCACGTAATCTTAATCCCCATTTATAAAACTATGATTTTGAGTTTAGCTAATTTAAATTTTTTTTCACTCGGCTCGTATTAAAGTGCCTAGTGAAATTATTGTTACTGGGTATGACAGGTTCGCAATTTTTATTATTTTTCTTGAGCGCTGGTTTATTATCAGCAGTTTTGACTTATGCGGTGAAGCATTTTGCCCGAGCGCGCGGGGTGGTTGATTATCCGGACCAGGAACGAAAAATTCATTCCCGACCCATACCGCTGCTTGGCGGTTGGGCTATATATTTATCCTTCGCGGTTTCGGTGCTTGGGGCGGCGATTTTTACGCCTTGGCTGCCCGCCAAGGATTTGTCATTGGAAATTATGGTGGCGCTGCTCGCGTCGGGTTTTTTAATAATGCTGGGCGGGTCAATTGACGATTATAAAAATTTAAAACCTGCTTGGCAGCTGGTCGCGCCAGTGGCGGCGATTTTGCTGGTAATGTCTACCGGCGTGAGCGTAAAAGTTATAACTAATCCGGTGGGCGGCGGAGCGGTTGATTTGTCGGTTTTTGGCTATTGGCCCTTGGGGATTACTTTTATGTGGCTTTTAGGTATGACTTATACTACCAAGTTGCTTGATGGTTTAGACGGTTTGGCCAGCGGTATTGGGGTGATTGGCAGCTTGGTGATATTTGCCCTTACGCGGTTTACCCCGTTTTACCAGCCATCGGTTGGATTGTTGGCGATAATTTTAGCCGGTTCGCTCCTCGGATTTTTGGTGTGGAATTGGCACCCGGCGCGGGTATTTTTGGGTGAAGGCGGCAGTTTGTTTATTGGTTTTACTTTGGGTGTGCTGGCGATTGTGAGTGGCAGTAAAATTGCCACGGCCTTTTTAGTCATGGGCGTGCCGGCCCTGGATGTAGCCTGGATAATTTTGCGGCGCCTATTTTGGGAAAAAAAGAGTTTGGGTACAGCCGACCGCAAGCACCTGCATCATCGCTTGCTGGATGTCGGCTTATCGCATCGGCAAGCGGTAGTATTTTTGTACGCCTTAACCGCGGTTTTTGGCACCAGCGCTTTGTTTTTGGGAAGCCGCGGCAAACTGATGGCACTCGGCATTTTAGTACTTGTTATGGCCCTTTTGGCCGGGTTACTCGTCTGGGTTTATAAATATAAAAAAAATTGAGACGGCATTAATAAATTGCCGTCTCGGGGAAGTTCAATTTTGATATTTTTCAACGGTTTTTTCGGTAATAATGCCGTTGTTATGGTAGAATTTTATAATCGGGTCTTTCCAGATTTTTTCTAAAACTTGGAAATGGATTTCCTGGTCGCTGGCACCGAGCGCAACAGCTTCATTTAATAGATTATCCAGTTCTAATCCTTTAGTTAGGATTGAATCAATTGCGATTTGCGTGAATTCATCAAGTATCAGATTTTTTAATTCTTCTATGGTATAGAATTCGGTTGTTAAGATTTCACGCAATTTTTTAATTTTTAATCCTTGTTGCAGTTTTTTACGAATTAAATTGACATAGTCCCAAAATTCCGGAGAAGTTACAACATTAACCAGTTGTTCGTTTTCTAATTTGACTGGTTTTTTATGGACAATGATATTTGTAAAATCTAAATAGGTATTATTATTCCAGTTTTTGGGCAATAGACTGCGGTAATTGAATTTAATGAGAGAGAATTCATCCTCGGTAATTTGTTCTTTGACAGCCGACAGATATTCATGAAATAGATTTGATTTTTCCGAAGTTATGGTTAAACCAAGATTGTTTATTTCATCAGAATTACCGATTACTTTACCTTCGGGCGATATCAGAATTTGGTTATTCTCTTTTACTGCCACCGGGTTGATAGCTGAATCTTTTAATAAATGATTCAAACCCTTTCCAGCTTTAGAATTATTTTTCATTTTAAAGATCCTTATTTTGTTTTGGTTTGGTGTTTTGCTTTGTTATAACAATTTATTCTATACTAAATACAGTTTATGTCAAGGTTTATAGCAATTAGCGTAGTGACTCTATTTTTATCCGGCTGCGCAGTGGCGCCTAAGGCCGAGGTTAATCAGACTGACTGGCGCGATATTAAAGTCGGCGGCGTCCCCCTTAGGGTTGAATTGGCGTTTACCACTAAGCAGCAAACACGCGGGTTATCCGGACGCGAGTCTTTGGCGCCCGGTACGGGTATGCTGTTTAAATTTGCCCAAGCTGGCCGGTATAATTTTTGGATGAATGAAATGAAGTTTGCGTTGGATTTTATATGGGTTAGGGAAGGTAAGATAATTCAGCTTAATGCCAATATTCCGCCGCCGCTTAAGGATTTTCCCCGTCCTGAAACCTTGCAAGCTCGCGCGCCAGTGGATGCCGTAATTGAAGTGCCGGCTGGCTGGATTAAGGACAATGGTATTAAGATTGGGGATGAGGTAATTGGTTTTTGAGAAATATAGGAGCACCCTCTGCATCTTGCAGAGGGTGCTCCTGTGCAACCAGTAGCTAAACCTTCCTTGACAGTTATTGGTTCTTCCGGTATCATAATCTTACTTAACTTTATTTTATATGACAAAATTCGCGGTAGTTCGTACTGGCGGTAAACAGTACTTAGTTAAAGAAGGGGATACCCTGAAAGTTGAAAAACTGGCCGTGGAATCAGATAAGCCGGTAATTTTTGAGGAGGTTTTATTGGCGGCTGAAAGTGATGGTTCGCAAGTTGAGATTGGCCAGCCGCAACTTAAAACTAAAGTCACGGCTAAGCTGGTTAAGCAAGGGCGGGCTGATAAGATTATGGTGGTGCACTATAAAGCTAAAATCAGACATCATAAAAAATACGGTCATCGTCAGCCGTTTAGTGAAGTTAAAATTGAAAAGGTAGTTTAGCGAATTGAATTTTCTTATTAACCCTAATTTCTTAATTTTTTAAAGTTTCGGCTTTGAGGGTTAAGACACAAGGATATATAAATATGTCAGATGACCAAGTTATGCCAACCGGCTATGATCAGACCGTAACTCCGGCAGTTGAGCCGGAGGAAGCGGTAGAGGAAAAGACAGATGAAGACGCTGCCGATGAAGCAAAAGTCTAAATAGCAATATTAAAAACCTCCCGCCACTGGGCGGAAGGTTTTTAAGTGAAGCACTTCCCGAGCTTATAGAACACCGCGGGGTAGAGAAAGCAGCGGCGTCCCCTCTGCGGCTACGAAGCCTGAATGAAGCCTCCACGGGCTCATCCAGCCTTCATCTCGATGTACATCGGGACGAAGGCGGAGTAGGCCGCCCGAGGTATCCTTCGTTTCTTCGGCGAAATCCGCCGAAGCACCCTCCTTCGCTCTTTGAGCTTCGGATGGTCCTACCTCCGCATTCATCCTCGGGCTTATCCAGCCTTCCAAACCACGCTAAGCGGGACGGAGTAGGCCGCCCGAGGTCTTTTTGCGAAGGCGGATAAACCTGCGGAGCTTCATTATAATTCCCGGCGGCCGGTGAGCGCACTTTCCAATGTTATTTCATCAGCATATTCCAAATCCGCTCCCATGGGCAGGCCGCGCGCTAGTTTAGTTACCTTAATCCCTTGGGGCTTTATCAGCTGGCTTAAATAAAGACTGGTAGTTTCGCCGTCCACGTCAGGATTTAGGGCCAGAATGACCTCTTTGACCCCATTAGCCTTAAGGCGGGCCTCTAATTCGCTAATATGCAGTTTATCCGGCGTAGTGCCCTCAAGAGGGCTAATTAAGCCTCCCAGCACGTGGTATAAGCCGTTGAAGGCGTTAGTTTTTTCAATAACTGGTATATTTTGGCTTTCAGCCACTACGCAAATTAAACTGTGGTCGCGTTTTTTATCAGCGCAAATTAGACAAGGGTTTTGGTCGCTAAAACGGTAACAGCGGCTGCAAACCGTAACTTCGGTTTTTACTTGGTTTAAACTTTCAGCCAGCAAGGACAAGTTTTCTTTGGGTTGTTTAAGCAGATAATAAACCAGTCGTTCAGCGGTTTTAGGGCCAATGCCGGGCAGTTTGGTAAATTCTTGAATTAGTCTGTCTAAGGCGTGGGGCGTGGGGGACATAGTAGAAATTCAAAATCCAAATAAAAGCTTCGCTTTTATCCCGATGGCCATCGGGATGGTTGCGCGAGGCAACCAAAATAAAAATTAGAAGTCAAAAGTCAAAACTAGGACAAATTCTTATAATGAGGTCATCTAAAAACTAATGTTTAATCCTTGATTTACTTAGCACTTTTAAATAACAACGAATTCTGGCAATAACGAGGAAAGTGTCGTAAGTTTTCCTGGTGCGCTCATAGAGGAAATTCAAGCGACGGTTCTGGTCT
>JACRFM010000017.1 GCA_016234305.1 Candidatus Kerfeldbacteria bacterium | reverse complement strand
GACTCTTTTTATCACACTCGCTTAACCATAATGCTTAGAGATGGCGGTATTTTACGTACCTTCCCCTGGACACAAGCGTCGCTTTATCAGCGGATTTTTATTGACCATCACTTTGGTTATCATTTACTATTGATTCCTTTCTTAAGTATTGTCCCGGATTTGGTTGGTTTAAAATTAATTACGGCTCTGCTGGCGGCTCTGACTATTACCATAATTGCTTGGTGTTTGTATCGTTGGCGCGTGCCTTGGTGGGGGGCAGGCGTGTTGTTGCTCCTGACTACCAGCCCGCTGCTATTTCGTTTATCCTTAGGTAAAGTGCCGGCCATCGGCGTGGGGGTGGCGGTACTCGGCTATTATTTGATAACCAGCCGTAAATTGGGCTGGCTTTGGTGGTGGTCCTGGTTTTATACCTGGCTTTATAGCGCCTGGCCGCTGCTCTTGGTTTTGGCTTTAGTTTTTATAGCGGTTGAAAGTGCCACCCAAGCTAACTACCACTTCCGGCCAGCGCTTAGGTTGGTTTTAAGTCCGAGAAATTTTAAATTGCTGGGTGTTATAATTTTGGGTTGTCTGGCTGGTTTGGTAATTAATCCTTATTTCCCCACCAATCTGCTTTATTTGAAGCAATTGTTTGCTATGGCGCTGACGGCTTATCATAAGTTCTTGGGTGTCGGCGCTGAATGGTATCCTTATAATCCTTGGGAGTTGGTTTCTAACATCGCCTTACCTCTGGGTGTTTTTATATTATTAACTATCGCGGCGGTTTTTAATTTCAAAAAACAAACAATTCTAACGCGAACTGCTTGGTCGTTAGCTGTTATTTTTTTGGTTTATACTTTAAAAGCCCGGCGCCAGGTTGAATATTTAGTGCCCTGGCTAGTGATGTCAAGCGGACTGATGTGGCGTGACCTATGGCCGCTCCTGAGGCAGCCGAATTTGCTGGCGGAGATTAAAACTTGGCTACCCGAGGTTTTAAAGAGTAAAATATTTGTTGGTTTTTTAACTGCCTATTTGGTTATTATAATACCGGTTGGCTTGTGGCGCGGATTTAGCGAAGCTGATAGCGGATTGCGAGCCGGTTTCCCTTTGACTAAATATCAAGGGGCGTCAAGTTGGTTAAAGAAAAATACCTTACCTCGGGCGATTATATTTCAGAGCGACTGGAGTAATTTTCCGGTGCTGTGGTACAATAATCAGCACAATTACTATCTTACCGGATTGGACCAGACTTTCATGTACGAGTATGACCGCTCTAAATACTGGTTATGGGTGGCGGCCACGCGCGGCGAGCGCCGCCGGCTCTATGATATTGCTAAAGATACTTTTAAAGCTTCATATATTATGGTAGACAAAGAACACACTGAGATGTTGCTGTGGCTTAATCGCGACAAGAGATTTAAAAAAGTTTATTCTGACCAAGAGGCCATTATTTATGCGCTTGACGAAAAGTCTTTTTAGCCGGAATTTTGTTCTAACAATTTTGTGTTTAAATGTTTTGCTCTGGACAGTCGGCAGCCTGGTTCAGCGCCAAGCTGATTTGTCAAAGGCGTCGCCGGGTATAACCTGGTTTCGCGAGGACAATGATTTTTTGATTTATTTTATCGGTCGAGGCTGGATCAAGCCGGATTATCTTTTGTATCAGCAAGGTTATGCCGAATATCCGCCTTTAGGCGTGCTGTATGTTTGGTGGCCGCGATTACTGACTGATAATTTTGAGGTTTACCATTGGCTGCTTTGGATAAGTAACGGTTTGTTTTATGTATTAGCTGGTTGGCTAACTTGGCGAATTGCTAAAATATGGCAACACGGCGAGGCAGCCTGGTGGCTATGGTTGTTGCCGTCTGTTGCCTATTATTCGTTTAACAGGTTTGATATTTTCCCGGTAGTGTTGTTATTGTTAGCAGTTTATTCTTATGGACAAAATCGTGTGCGATTATCTGGTTTATGTTATGGTGCGTCAATTATGGCTAAATTTTTCCCTTTGCTGCTATTCCCGTTGTTTTGGCAATTAAGCAAAAATCAAAAACCGCGCAATTCAGTAAAATTTATTTTATACAGTTTATTGCCACCATTGGCGTTTTCCTTGGCTGTTGGTTTGGTGGGTGGGAGTGCGGCAATTTTTTCGCCCTATATCTTACAAATGGAAAGGAGTTTTGAACCTGGTACGATTTGGTTTTTGTTAACATTTGTCTGGCCACAAATTAATGAGTTAGTCAGGAGCGTTACCAGCTTGGGGCAGGTCATTATTCCTGTGGTTTGGGGATTTCAGACACTGGTCAATAAATTAACAGCCACTTTGCTGGTTAATTACCATTTAGCCGCTTTAACTTTGTTGGTGTTTATTTTTTTTAACCACTTTTATTCCAATCAGTGGTGGTTATGGGTGGTGCCATGGTTAGCTTGGATTTTCCCGCCGCAGCTATTTTATTGGCTTGGATTTTATGATATTTTGAATTACTGGCAATATCCTATAGCGGCCGAGCTTTGGGGTAAGGCCAGCGTTGCCTTTAATCTGGCAGTAGTAGTCCGGGGTGGAGTATTATTGGTTATAATAGCTATATTAGTTAAACAATTAATAAATCAGAAACGGAAAAATATTTATGAAAATTTGGCTGGTAATCCCCACTTATAATGAGGCTGCCAACATCGCTAGTTTGCTAGCAGCTTTGTTTGATTTGCCACTGGATTTATCCCCACACCTTCTCGCGGGGTGTTGGCCTTGCAAAAGTGAGTCAGCTTCACACTCCTCCATCCCGGTGGCAAGACCACGGGATATTTTGGGAAGGTGTGGGGATTTATCAGTGGTGGTGGTGGATGATAATTCACCGGATCAGACAGCAGCCCAGGTGAAGTTGCTTCAAGAAAAATACCCCGGGCTGTATTTGGTTAAACGTCCGCGAAAATTGGGTTTAGGCAGCGCTTATCGCGCTGGTTTTAAGTTTGCCTTGGAGCACGGCGCCGAGGTAGTTGGCGAAATGGATGCGGATTGGTCTCATAGTCCGTCCGATGTCTTGCGTCTGGTAGCCGCTTTCAGAAGCGGAGCTGAGGTGGCTATTGGTTCGCGGCGAATTAAGGGCGGCCAAATAATCGGCTGGGCTTGGTACCGGCATTTTATGAGTTTTGGGGCCACAACTTTTGCGCGCCTGGTTTTAGGTTTGAAAACTAGAGACATTACTGCTGGTTTTAGACTTTATACTAAGGGTGCTTTAAACAAAATTCCTTGGCAGAGTGTACAGAGCGATGGTTATGCCTGGCAAGAAGAAATGATTTTTTTATGTGAGCGCGCTAGACTTAAAATAATTGAAGTGCCGGTTATATTTAAGGACAGGCAGCAAGGTAAATCGAAGCTCAAATTAAAAGATGTAATCGAGTTTTTTGTAAACATCTTTAGATTAAGACTAAAATAAAACAACTCCACCCCTAGGGGTGGAGTTGGGCATAAACGAAATTAAGTTAAGGTTGGCATTGACCAGGTGCGACTTCACTAAAACCATGGCACTGTAACCCTGTGGCGCAGTCCGCGTGTTTATAACAGTCTTGCCCTTGGGTGCGTGAGCCAGCCGAATAGTTTGGGGTTACTGCTGGTGCCTTTGTGGCTTTGGTCGCCTCCATGACATTTCTGACAATAAACGAGGAAATTATAAATGACGCCATGATAATAAGCAGACCAATGACGGCGCCGGTTAAAACTTTTTTAGCGCTTTTTATTTTTTCCTCATTGCCGGCGGCGGTCATCCAGGCAAAACCGGCATAAATTATTAAAACCACTGCTAGTACCCCCACCAGTCCCAAAATAACATTAATAACCGTGGCCGCAATTCTTACGGGGCTGGTTTCGCCTACCGGTATACCCGCCATTTTGGCAGTATCCATAAGTCCGTAGTCGTTTACCTCAGCGAAGGCAGTTCTGGTGCTAACGGCTAGCGTAAATATCAAAATAAACAATACGCTAGCCGTTATAAAAGTTGAACTGCCTCGCCGCTGGTTGGGAGTTAACAGCATAAAACTAGATGTTTGAACCTGTAGCGTTAGAAAGATTGCCTACTACAAAGGAGGCAATGGCGAAAGCGGCGAAGATTATGACTAAGCCGACGACGCCGGCGCCTAGTAATTTTTTAGCCTCGCCGACTTTTTCCTCGTTGCCGGCCGCGGTCATCCATTTAAAACCGCCCATCAAGATAAGCACCACGGCGATAACGCCCAAGAAACCGAGGATGACGTTGATAATTTGCGCGATTGTGTAAACCAAATCGTTGCTGCCCAAATTGACGTTTGGCCCCAGTTGGTTTAAACCGCCACCTTGAGCCAAAACTACTGCAGGTAAGCCGTACATCACAGCGCTAGTGGCCGAGGTAATTAGTTTTTTCATGATGTCACCCCCTTTCTTAAATTTACACTCGTCAAAATTACGAGTATAGATGATTACTTATCTAAATTATAAAATATTTTACCTGTACAAGTCAACCCGTATTTAATTAGTCACGCCTGGGCAGAGTTTAGAGGCTGTCCATTTCATACCAGTCGGAGGGCCAGGCACATAGCATTGTCCGTCAATTAATTCATAGCCGCCAGCTAAAAAGCCGCTACAACCCCATAATCGGTTAGGATAGCCGACTGACGGAAAGAGTTTCGGCGCACACATACCTTGGGCAATAGTATCGCGACAGCTCTGTTTTAGGCCGCCCAAAGTAATCTGGCAGTAGCCAATATCGGCGCAATTGGCTCCCCTTATCCACTTGCCTGGTTCGTGAGCATAATCGCCGCCCATAATCAGCGAACAGTCCTTGGCCGTCAGGTTGTGGCAATCAGAGTTGTTGTCAGTATATTTTCTAAAACAGGCCCACTCTTCATCAACGCCCCGGTAAGGAGCGGCGCCAATAGGATAATCGGTTTCGGGCAAGGGATTAGCCGCGGCATAGCAATTACCCGCTTTGTCGCCTTCGCCCGGGGAAGTGTTGCCAAACGGGCAGCTGCCGTTTTTTAAGATTTGTCCGGTGTATTGAAACAGCTCTTTTTTGCAGTCTTGTGTCAAAACGCGGTTTTTAAAACCAAACCCCGGCAGGTCTTGTACACAGGCTCCAATTTCCGAACAATCTTTAACCAGCGTCGCTCCGATTTTATAGTAGGCTTGCCCCCGGCTTTGTCCGGCTTTGGTTTGCTGGCAGTCTTTTTCCGTTTCCATGGCGCAAACGCCGCCATAATTTTTATTTACAATTTTGTCATTACCATTTTTATCTTTAATAGTGGTGGTGCTAAACCTGAAACAAGGCACGGTTTTGTCTGTTGGCGGGCTGGTAGTGGCGGTTTGTTCCAGTTGAACCGCGCCGCCAGTAACTATTTTATAAACCGGCTGATAAACAAAATTAACCAAAGTGTACGAACCGAGGACTATAACCAGTCCTAACACACCGTAACCCAGAGTTTTTTTGGCTTTACTGATTCTTTCCTCATTACCAGCTGAAGTCATCCATAAAAGTCCGCCGTAAATTATTACCAGTAAAGTTAAAGCTCCCAGTCCGCTCAGCGTAAAACCAAGTATCCTTTGCCCGTAAAATTCACCCGGACCTTTGGTTATATTGAGCGGGTCAAAGAGCAAGCTTTGGCAGTTTTGAAATTCAACTCCGGTTTTGCCCGCGCAATTGCCACCGGTGCCGCCAGTCAAGACATTCATAGTCGTGGCTAACACTCCATAACCACCCAATGTCAACAATAAACCAATGAAGGCGTAGACAATCATTTTTTTGCCTTTTTGAAAATTTTCGCTGTTGCCGGCGGCTGTCAAAATAGTGTAACCGCCCAAAATAACTACCGCCAGGGTCAAGGTTCCGGTGACCATCATTAGTCCGCCGATTAAACGGGCGTAAAGTTCATTCGGGTCAATCGTACCTATGGGGTTATCAAGTTTAGTTTGCGCCCAGGTAATAGCCGGTAATAATATAGAGACGGTTGTGATTAAGGTATTTAGAATTTTTCTAGATTTGTGCATAGGTCGGTTTTAGATGTGATTTGTCTGTGTTATGGATTGTCACAGCAAACCGTCGGACCATTACCACCACAGCCTTGATCTGAATTGCATTTTTTACAAGTATATTGAGGTAATGTTTGGGCGCCTAAACTAATGCAAGAAGATTCCTTACGGCAACTTTTTTGTGGCGGACATAATAACACGCAGCAAGTTTGGCCAGTACTACAGTTTTTTGGTCCCCAGTCTTCGTCATTTGTACTACAACCACCTCGGTTTACGCATTGAGCCGGAGAAGAGCAAGTACCCGGCGTATAAACAGGTTTAAATTTGCAGCAAGTTTGGCCAGCAGAGCAGTTTTTTATTCCCCAGTCACTTTCTTTATAAGGCGCGACGCAGTCAGTTGATTGTGTGCATTGAGCCGGAGAAGAGCAAGTACCGGCATTTTCAGGTTTGCAACAAGTCTCATTAGTCTTAGAACAGTCTTTTTTACCTAAATTGCCATTATTGGTGCAACTTGCTTCGGAAACACAAACGCCATTACTATTAGCGCATTTATCGTTGGCGTTAGGAGTAATATTGGTATTGGTTACGCATTTTTTGTTGCGGCAGATTCCATTGACTACGCTAGAACAGGCTACGTTATCTTCATCTTTCTTATCTTTACAATAATTTGCATCACTCGGACTAGCTGGACAGCTAAATCTTTCTTTCCACCAATCTTGACTTAGCACCGCTGCCTTACAGCAAACATTGGGTTTCGTTACGTCGCTAGCATTGACTTGACTTAAACCAGCACCACAAGATGCTTCCACATTATTGACTGGGTCAGGTGAACTAAGAATAGTTCCTTTTTGAGCTGTACAAGTGGGAGCATTAGCCTTTGATGGGCTGGCAAGGATACTGTAAAGGATGTTAGTTAAAAAATAAGCTGCCAAAATAATCAACACGCTAAACAATGTAGAGGTAATAAGCTTGCGGCCGGCGGTGAATTTTTCCTGATTACCCGCGGCCATAATCATTGTTTGTCCGCCCCAGATAAGCATTATCAAAGCCAGTCCGGCAAAAATTGACAAGATGACTTTTTGCAGTACGGTAAACAGGTCAACAAAATCACACAAGGTGCAATCACCAGTGGCTTGGCACTGGGCACTGCCTAAATTACCCACAATGCCTAGTTTAATGTCAAAAGCGTTGGTGGTTGTTGGTTGAAAAAATACCGCGGCGGCTATAGCCAAACCAATTGAGAGTAGTATTGTCAGAACTAGTGCCTTGGACTGTTGTGGCATAACCTTAATTTAGCACAGAAAGTTAGAATAGTGAACAATGAACAAAGAAGAAGTTAATGTAAAATTAAAAAATCAAAATGCAAAATGACAGATTAAAATTATAAAATGTTTTAATTAATAATTTTTGTATTGTAATTTTGATTTTTGATATTTACATTTTAAATTGTCTACTGCTATCTCCTCAGCGTCTGCCCTACTTGGCCCGCGGCAAAGCCAATGGCCTGGCCAAGCTCCAGGCCGCTCGCTGCCTGCCGAATCATGTTTAAGAAAGAGTTTTTCATAACCTCAGGCTTATAGCCGTGATACCAGCTTTTAGCCGTTAACAGCTGCCGCGCCGGTTTGTCCAAATCAAAATCCTCCTGCTGCTTATTAACTAAAACCCGCAAAGCTGTGGGTTTTTTGCTAACCGACAAATATTTGTTAATAACCTCGGCCCGGGTGGTAACAAACTGCACCAAATCCCAAGCTTCGTTCTGGTGCGCGCTTTGTTTGGGTACGGTCTCCAGATAATAATTGGCAAAATAAACCGGCTTGTTAGCTGTTTCAATCTGGGGGAAATTAGCCACACCCAAGTTGACTTTGGGCGCGAGCGTGCGCAGGTTATTTAAATCGCGCCAGTAGCCGAAAACAAAACCAACCTTGCCGGCGGCAAAAAGTTGCCAGGCGTTTGATTGCTCGCGCGACCAGGTGTAGGTTTCTTTGCTGGGATTGGCAAAGTCAGTATAAAAACGCAGAGCGTCCAGCCCGGGCGCGAATTCTTGTCCGCTGACTTTTATGGTTTGAGCAAAAGTGGCGCTGCGGCCGTCGCTACTTGTCATGGGCGTGCCGTTTTGCAGCATTAAAGCTGACAAAATGTCTATGGCGTAAGGCAGATTGTCAGCTTCGCCGAGGGCCGCGCCATGTTGAATAAAAAAGCCGGTTTTATCTAAGAGAGTCATGGTTTGCGAAGCTTCTTTAAAAGCTGTCCAATTGGCCGGCGGGGTAGAAACCTGGGCAGCATTTAACAAATCGCGGTTGTAAAAAAGTAGCAGACTATCCAAGCTGACCGGCAGGGCATAAATTTTGTTGTCAAAAATCGCGTCCCGCGCCACGGTCTCTACAAAAGTTTCCTGAACCTTCTGAGGGGTAATGGTGGCGTTTTTCTTAAGCACCCAAGTTGGCTCTTTTTTAAATAAACCAGTCATTTCCACAAACGGCAGAGTTAAACTTGGGGGTAGTGGCGTTAGCTTATCCAGCCAGCCGCCCAGACTGTAATTGGGCAGTGAGACAATATCTGGTCCCTCGCCGCTGGCTAGAGTGTTGAGCAGTCTTGATTCCAATTCTTCGGCGCGGATAAGTTCTATATTAACAGTAATATTAGGATGAATTGATTTATAATCTGCCACCACCTTGGCCAGGTCGTTTTTATCGCCTTCTACCCGCCACCAGGTCAGGCTTAAAGGTTTGGCCGCTTCTTTGGCGGCCGGGTCGCCGCCTTTGCACCCCAGGCCCAGTAAACTAACCAGCGGCAAACCGATTAAGAAAAACAGAACTAACTTGCGGGAGATTGTGTTTGTCATATAATTGATTTTAAATATTGGCGAAAGTCGTTTTTTAACTCAGGGTGCCGGAGAGCCAAATCAACATTGGCTTTAAGCCAGCCCAGTTTGGAGCCAACATCGTAATATTGGCCGCTGATTTTCTTGGCGTAGATTGGTTGCTGAGCGCGTAAACTTTCAATAGCATCAACCAGCCAGAGTTCATTACCCTGGCCTAACTTGGTTTGTTCTAAAGCTTTAAAAATATCCGGCGTGAGAATATAACCGCCTAAACTAGCCAGGCGCGAAGGGGCTTTCTGGGGTCCGGGTTTTTCCACTATGCCTTCCACTTCAAAAATATCCGGTTCCAGTTCTTTGGTTTTTAACATGCCGTAATGCGAAGTGCCGGCTTCATCCACTTCATAGCCGGTAACCACCGGGCCGTTGTATTTTTCATAAACTTCCATGAGTTGCTTTAAGCGCGGCGGTTCGCCTACTACCAGATCATCGCCCCAAATTACGGCAAACGGTTCATTACCAATCAAATGTTTGGCGCAGAGCACGGGCGTGCCGTTGCCATAAGGGCCTTTTTGGCGAATGTAAATAAAATTAGCCAGTTCAGCGATTTTTTTAACCTGTTCCAAAGCCTCAAGGTTGCCTTGTTTAGTCAGCCAAGTTTCCAAATCAGGCATGCGGTCAAAATGGTCTTCGGCCGCGCGCTTATTAAAATTAGTCACGATAATTATATCTTCTATACCCGAAGCCACCGCTTCTTCTACAATGTATTGCAAAATCGGTTTGTCTACCAAGGGCAGCATTTCTTTGGGCTGGGCTTTGGTGGCGGGTAAAAAACGCGTGCCAAATCCCGCCACGGGAATGATTGCTTTTTTGATTGCTTGCGACATATTTCAGGTTTATTGACTATTTTTACCCTATCATAAAAAAGGCTAAATTAAAAGACGCCAGAAGGGCGTCTTCAAGGGTTTATAAATAGTGGGGTCTATTTGAAAAAACTTGAACCGATTTTTCGCGCAATTAGCTCGGCTGGCGGAAATCTCGGTTTGCTTATTATTAAAGTTAATTTATCAAAAATAGAAAAACCTTGCATTACAAGGTTTTTCTATCGAGGGTGCGCCGGTCGTTCGCCATCTCATCCAAGCCGAATAGCAACTTTCGTCTTATAGGTTATTCTCAGGCGATCAGGCTCTAACTACTGGGTCGCTTTTTCGAAGTACCCCTATGACCTACCATATGTCCGCGTGTTTTTGTGGCATGTTGCGCACATAGCTATAAGGTTTCCTGGAGTATCTGGACCATTTGCGTTTCGGTGATGTGCATCCCAATACCCTAGAGCTAAAGAATGTGGACACCTACTGTCAGCGCGATGATTTTGTAACCATCTCATAGTACATTCACATCTTCCACCTGCACGACTACATAGCTCTCTTTTTGTTTCTGCTGAAATAGCTATATAATTTAATCAAAAAATATTTATTAATAATTATCATTATCCTGTCGACCGCGGGTTTTAAAAATAAAATCCGCCAGGACAACCCTATTTTATCATTGTTGGCCCTTAATCGCAATGTGGATAACTGTTCTTGATTTTCTACTTTTTTTCCATTATACTTTAACTATAAGAATAAAATCAAGTCTATGCTGACCAAAAAGCAAAAAGAAGTTTTAGACTTCATAAAAACTTATTCAAAAGATAGGGGCTATGCTCCTTCTCTTGAAGATATTCAGAGAAAATTTAAGTTCGCCTCCGTTTCAACAGCTCATTTTCATGTTTCCAAATTGAAAAAAGCTGGATATTTAGAAAAGTCCGAAAACAAAGCGCGGGCAATCAGTATTTCCAAAAAAGAGCCGTTGATAAAAATTCCTCTTTTGGGCGTCATCGTCGCCGGTCGGCCAATAGAAGCTATTGAGAATAAAGAATCAATTGTTGTCCCCAAAAGTAAGCTACCAAGGGCGGGTGAAATATATGCCTTGCGAGTGCAGGGAGATAGTATGATTGATGAGAATATCAATGATGGAGATACTATTTTAATTAAAAAACAAAGCATAGCCGAGAACGGAGAAAAAGTGGTTGCACTTCTTAACGGCAATGAGGCAACACTCAAAACTTTTTATAAAGAAAAAGGTCAAATAAGATTACAACCAGCAAACAAGAATTATCAGCCAATTATAGTAAAGAGGGGTCAGAATTTTTTTCTGCAAGGGATTTTGTTTGATGTAATAAAAACTAGCGAAACAATTCAACCGACACAAACTTTTGTTTTGCCATCTAAAAGGGACTTTCAGGAAAGAGGTAATATTTCTGACTATCTAAATAAGGTTTATAACGGCGATATAATGCATGTCTTGAAAGATTTACCAGACAACAGTGTTGATATGATTTTTGGAGACCCTGATTATAATGTCGGTATTAAATACGGAAGCAATAATTATACGAAAAACTTTGATGATTATATAAACTGGTACATAGAACTCACCAAAGAATCAATGCGCGTTCTAAAAAATGATGGCAATCTTTTCATGATGAATTATCCGCAGCAGAACGCCCACCTTCGTGTTAAGTATTTGGATTTACAATTTCCACATATTAACGAATATGCTTGGGTTTATAATACGAATGTAGGACATACGCCAAAAAGGTTTACAACAGCACATCGGAGCATACTTCATGTCAGGAAAAGTGCTGATAATAAGTTTTTTAAAGACGAGGTTGCACTCCCATACAAAAATCCGACAGATAGAAGAATCCGTCGGAATTTGGCAAATGGATCAAAAGGAAGAATGCCTTATTCTTGGTTTGAGTTCAATCTCGTAAAAAATGTAAGCAAGGAAAAAACTTATCACGCCTGTCAAATTCCTCAAAAATTAACTGAGATGTTGATTAAAGCGGCCACCAAGCCAAAAGATATAGTTTTAGTTCTTTTTGGTGGTAGTGGTGCGGAAATAGATGTATGTAAAAACTTAAATCGTCAATTTATTTCTGCGGAAATAGACAAAAAATACTGTGATATTATAAATGATCGCCTTGTCAGTGGTCGCATTAACCAACAATACCGTCTTGGGCCACGAGGCAAAAAGAAAGCTAGGGAATTATCTTCCGCATACTAGCTGCATCAAAGTAGTTACCGTGGACAAGTATGAGGGCCGCGTAAAATTTGTCGCGCCCAGCACCCTTACTTGTTGGCCCTCCATTTTTATTTTGAAGTCTATATGGCATTTCTGAACCGACTTCTCTCCATGATAACTTGTAATTCAAATCCTCCTGTATCCACATCCACTTTAGCATTTCCAAAAATTGTCGAGGATTAATTCCTCCAAGCTTTGGCGGCTTTTTATCTATCGTATTGTGATTATGTACCCGCACAATCATTTTCCAAAAAGATGCGTTGCCTTTTTTATACGCTTCAAAATCTTTCAGTAAATTAGCATAGGTGAAATGAACTGAACTACCCTCACGTCCTTTTTCGAAAGGGACAACTTCGAAATCAAAGAGGTTGGCCCAAAGTGCCGAGTTTTTATTTGACTTTTTGAGTGCGCGCTGTTTTAACTTGTATCCAGGATAGCGTATTCCAATGCGCGGTTTTTCAAGCGTTCCTTCCACAATAAACAAATGTGAACCAACTGCCTTTGTATGATACGGGAGTAATGCATGCACTAGATGCTTAAAAATATTTGAACCGCTGGGGATATGTATCTCACTTATTTTTGCCATATTATTTGATGAGAAAGGAAATATCTTTTTTGTAGATGATCGCAAACTTTTTTACTTCAACAACATCAAGCCGTCTCTCGCCGGATTCAATTTTTGAAACATAAGATTGCGGTTTATTGAGTTTATCCGCTACCACCCGCTGGGAAAGTCCAGCATCAACCCTTGCCTGTCTCAGGCGATTTGTTATTTCCTTATATTCTTTTGTATAAACTGATTTACTCATACTGTTTGTAGTGTATATCCTATTATGGAATATCCCAAACTAGGATTGTATATTTTAAGGAACCCCCCTGACCTTTTTTGCGCAGGGAGGGACAAAGAAAAGAATTGTCCATACGCCGAAAATGTCGTTTTACAAAAAAATCCAGTCGCGGGACGGGATTTTTCAAAAAAGATTGGTTCGAACTTTTGCATTGCCAAACTGACTCTCTCACTGGAATTGAAAAATACTTGGGGAATCACCACAAAATTCAATGCCGAGCGGCGAATCCGCGAGGTAGGGTTTCTCAAAAATTCTGAATGTGATAATTGGCGGAGGTGAGAGGATTTGAACCCTACCTTTTTTCATCATATAACAAAGTCGTCCACCCGCAAGGGGTGGACGAGGCGCGGTGGTGGAGATGACTTCGTTAAATTATTTTTTATTAATATATTTCCACAAAGCGGCAATGCCCAAAACCAGCAAGACAATTACTAAAATATAAGTAATCCAAGAGAAAAACATCATACTGCTACCCCAAAGACCATAACTCATCATATTATCACCGCCTTTCTTTTTTATCCGCCTTCGTCCTCCCAAGGAGGACTTCGGCGGATTTCGCCGAAGAAATGAAGGCTACCTCGGGCGTGAGCCTATGGAGTCTTCATAACCTAATTTTTAATTCAAATTCAGAGCCATTTTAAAATTACCATGATTACGCCTAAAATAAAAGACGCCATTCGGCGTCTTTTATTATTTGGGCGGGGGTCTAATTGCCTAGGCACTGTTTGTATTGCTCCGGATGATGGCCCATGTGTTCGCGCCAGGATTCCTCGGTATACCCGGCCGGCGGCGCGCAGGGGTTTGACGGGTCCTCAGCCTGTTTTGCTTGGTTATAGTTGAGCGGCTGATTACCAGGCGCGGTCAGGAGCGCGCTGGTTTTTCGCCAGTTCTGCCAGCCCCAGAGCAGTGAGACTATGCCCGATATGAGCATTGCGCCAAGAAGTATGAGTAGAATTTTTTCAACTTTTGACATATGAATTAAGGGGTGGGTGTGTTAGTTTCAGGCGCTAGGGCGCGCTTTAGCTGCCAGTCGTAGTACGTACCCATAAGTTTTGCGCCGTCGCGCAGGATGTACGTGCCGCCAGGTTCTTTAGTGCCGACCTCCGGCCATATTTTTTGCCAGGCCGGGTAAACTTCCAGGTCGCCTATTAAGATAACCGTCGGGAGGTAACGGATTTTGTATTGTTTAATCAATTCCTGACCCTCAAGGCTTTCAGTTGTTACGGTTTTATTTTCAACCACAGTCACGCCCAGATTTTTAAGAGCCTCGGCATTCCTGGTAACATCATAGCAGCTGCTGCAGCTGGGATTGGTTAAATAAACAGTGCGGAAAAGCCCGCGCAGCTTATCGCCGGTAACCTCATGGTACGGCGCGGGCACAGAGTAGATAAATTTACCCTCGCCCGGTACGCTGGTCTTAGTCAGAAATTGTTCAAGTTTGTCATCTCGTGAAGTTTCGCCTTGTATTACCACTGCCGGGAAACGTTCAATTTTTTGTTCTGCCAGATAGCGCTGGCCCGCTTCCGTGGTGCCGTCAATTTGTTTGATAGTACTAAAGGCCGCCCCTTGTTTCTGCAGAGCCGCCAGGAACGGCTGGGGACTCGTGCAGGCGGAACAAGTGCCGTCAGCTATCACTGTTATATTAAGTTGCGCTGGTTGGATTGAGGCTTGTTGTTTATTTACCCGCGCTATGACGGTGGGCACGCTGCTAAATAAAATTGATAATCGCAGCAGCGAGAGCACTATTAATCCGCCCAGAAACAATAAGAGAAAGGTATTAGATAACCATTTCATAAGTATAGTAATTTAACAACCACCGACCTGGGCAGGCAGAGTCCCGGTATTGCCACTTGGGCTTGGCGCCGCGGTCGTAGTGGCCGCGGCTGCTGGTAAGGACTGCCAGGTTTTTAGTGCTTGGTGCAGGCGAGTGAGCTCAAAAGCTTCAAACGCCGAGATAATAAAGAGTATGGCCAGCGCTGATACAACCAGTGTCTGGCGATTCAGCTTAAGTGAAATGGTGTCACTGCTGTTGGTTGCTGATTTATGGACAATTGGCTCAACCAAAGTCTCGGTTGGTAAGGCCGGATCTTCAAAGGCCTGGTGATTTATAGTCATAAGTTTATTAAGTTAGACAGAATTGATTAAGGAGTTTTTAGCAACCGCCCACTTGGGAGGGGAGAGAACCGCTGGCGCCGGGAGTTTGGTTAGTAGCCGAACGGCTGGCTTTTTGTACTGTCGGGCCAGGGAAGAAAGCGGCTTTCCAGCGGTTAACTTCGGTAAGTATTTCAGAGTCTGGCATTTCAGGGTATTTGAGCAGCAAGTACCGGGCTAAGCCGCGCATGGCCGCCGAATGCGCGCAAGCGCAGGCCGGTTTACCATCCGGGAACACCAGTGTCTTGGCGCCGCAACAAAATTCACAAGCGGTTTGGCTGGCGATGGCGATGTAGCGCTGCTCAAGCTGGCCAGTGAGGGTAATGGCGCCAGCGCCGCGGTCAAAATTCTCCAAGATAGGCATAGCGCCGGCCGCATCATCAAAACTCACTTTAAGTTCAGCGCCGTAGCGTGCGGGTACGCCGTGTGGCAGCATATCCGCGCCGGCCGTAGAATTTTTACTCGGTTGCGCCGATGCCCCAGCTGTGCCGCCGCCGGCAGCGGCAGCAGGCAGCAGGTTGTGTATGGCTACCATGTGCCACTGGTTCAATATCAGAACCCCTCCCACCAGGAATAGCAGACTGAGCTCAATCGCCTTGCCGAGTGCGCCGTGTTTAAGTTTAGTTAACATAAGTAGGTGTGAATTAATAATTAAGTTTATTCATTGCAGCAATCGACTAATTTGCTGACGATATCTTCTTTAGTCCAGGGTGCCGCGGTTTGATTAGTATCATGGATATTAAGTTGCCCGGCGTTAACTTTTTTTACCCCCGAGAGGTCAATCAGCTTCAATCTCAGCGCCCAAAATAAGGAGTAAATTTGATAAGCCTGGTTGAACATAGTTTGAGCTTCAGCCAGCTGTTTATCGGCATAAAGCTTGGCGCCAACTTCCATGAGCCGCATGGTGGCGGCCAAAAGGTGCTTGGCGATACACCAGGTTTCACCTTCGTTTTGAGGGACCATCCGCGCCAGCAGCGATTTCCTGATTTCCCTGGTCTCCGTCAGCAAATCAAGATAGGTGGGCTGGCCGGTCTTTTGGGCTGTGAAGAAGAAATGTTCCTCCAGACTGATAAGATTCATAATCGCCAGACTTAAATCTTCTTCAGTAGATAAGTCCACACCGCCCGAGGCTTTTAACTGTTCAACTTTTTTAATGAGTTCGTCTTGGTTAATAATGTTAATAATGTTAGCCATAAGCTTTAGATATAAAAGATAAGCAACCCGAGCAGTACGGTAATTATCCCGCCCCACAGTCTGACCGCCTTAAGATTGTCTCGTTTCCAGGTTTGCAATTTATCAAGTATTGTCCGTTGGCTGGCGAGCAGCAATACCACCACCAAAGGTGAGATAAACAGCAGGTTATACCACAGCAGATAGCCAAGGCCGCGGACCTGGGTTTGAGCGTCGTGCAGCAGTCCCAGCACCACAAGGTATGGTCCGCCGGTGCAAGGGAATTCGCACAGTCCCACCAGCATCCCCAGGAGAAATACGGCCGGGATGGAGGTTTTTTGCATCAGCTCGGCTATTTTACGGTGAGCTGCCCGGGGAATTTGCAGCTTCACGGGAAAGGCAGGGAAGAAGTAGTTAAGCAGATTAATAATTCCCAGGCCGATGAGCAAAACGGCGCCGAGCCGGCCCATGAAGTGCGGCGTGTTGAAGATGTGCAGCGCCTGCAGGATACCAAGGCCGATAGCCAGGTAGGCCGTAAAGATTCCCAAGATGTAGGCGGCGCCAATCCGCAGAATGCGGCCGCGGGCGGTAATGCCCAAAGAGAAAAGGAAAGCAATAGTCAGGAGCAGGATGGAGAAAGCGCACGGATTAATACTGTCAATCAGCGCGGCCAGCGACACAAGTGGAAACAGTTTCGTGCCGCCAGCTGATATGTTCCAAATTACCGTCGTAGCGCCGCTGGAGGATTTAAGGAACAGCAGCCCGGCCAAGGCCACCAGTGCAAGGGTGGTGGACAGTATGAACTTTTGGTATTTCATATTACTAAGGCGTAACCTGGGCTTTAATTTCAAATACCAACTTCTTGCCGTCGGTTGTTTCTATAAGGATATTGCGGGTGATTGAGCCAACTCCAGCTGGTCCGTGGGCGGTCGGGTCAAACATTACTTCAATTTCGGCTGTTTCTCCGGCTAACAATTCCTCATTAATAGTGGGAATAGGACCGCCATGACCCTCCATGCCGAATGGGCCAACTCGTCTCCCCTTGTTTACCAAGGTCGCCACCGTACACATACAAGAGGTGTAGAGTTTGCTGATAGTGATGGCGGACGAGGTAGAATTATTGGTTTTGAAGATTTTAGTCACCTGGCCTTGTGCCATGGAAACAGTGCCAAAATTGTACACCATTTCCGGCGCGGTTAGGGCGCTATTGGAAACTTTTGAATTTTGACTTTGGGCTGAAGGCGGCGACAAAGCTATTAAGATACCAACCACCAGAACCATGAAGGTAACCAGCCCGACAATGATCCAGGTAGTGCTGTTATGATTACTCGTTGAGTGATGATGTGACACAGATTTTTCAAGTTAATACTAAAAACACCACGAAGTGCGTGGCGCTTGTGAATCTATGTCTAAGCAAGCAGGACGGTCTACATGGCTGGCCTAAGCAAAATCCCAAGCACCACTAAAACGTTTTGTGCCGGGGCTCGCTTTTCCAGCAGTCTTAACCACTGCCCGAGTTTTTTTAGTAAAATATTATGACCAAAATTGAGGTAGCGCCGCCATAAACGGAGCCTAGTTAGTGCTGCTGGTTCATCTGGTTTTCTCTTAACCACCAGCCATAGGGCCGCCGCTACCACCAAGGCTGTCAGCAACTGGCTAGCAGAGAGGGAAACAGTTTGTGAAATCGCCTGAAGTATCCCCAGGTGAGTTCGCAGGCACGAAACCAGGTCAACCAGCGCTTCGCAGGGCGACATGCCGGTGCTCAGACTCAAACAACCAAGGTGCGCGGTCTGGCTGTGGTTCATACTGTAGACGCTTAAAGTGCCAACACCCAGTATTCCCAGTAAGATGATAAGGCCGATGATTGGTTTAAGTTTTGAGAAATTTCGGGAAATCATAAATACAGCATAGCATAATTAATTGGTCGTATCTACAACAACTGCCGCTTTAGTAAGCTAGCTCGACTAATTGATTTAATGAAGCCTCCCCGGGCTTATCCAGCCTTCCAAGTCCCGATGTACATCGGGACGGAGTAGGCCGTCCGAGGTCTTCTGCGGCGGCGGCAAAATGAATCATTGGTGCTCTTTTTTAATTTTTTCTTTCATTGTTTATAATTTTAACTTTGATTCAACCCGTTTTAGGAGTACGGCGTTACTGGCTACAATAATAGACGATGCGGACATAAGCAGCGCTGAAATTTCCGGCCGCAGTGACAAACCAAATGAGTTATAAAATACGCCCGCCGCCACCGGAATCGCCAATACATTGTAGATAGCCGCCCAGAAAAGGTTTTGCTTCATTTTGACCACAGTCGCTTTGCTCAAACGAATTGCGGCCACAATATCATAAGGATCCGATTTCATAAGCACAATATTACCGGTTTCAATGGCGACATCGGTACCGGCGCCAATGGCAATGCCGATATCCGCTTGCGCCAGGGCGGGAGCGTCATTAATGCCGTCGCCAACCATAGCTACGAATTTACCTTCGTCTTGGAGCTTCTTTACCCAATTCGCCTTTTCAGCAGGCAGGACTTCGGCAAATACCCGGTCAACGCCAAGCTGTTTGGCAATAGCCGCAGCGGTCCGCTCGTTATCGCCGGTGATCATAATAATTTCGATGCCATTTTTTTTGAGCTCGGCCACGGCCCGCTCTGAATTTTCTCGAGGAGTATCGGCCACCGCAATTATTCCGATCACTTCTTTATCCAAAGCCAAAAACATCGCTGTTTTTCCTTCGCTTTGAAGCCGTTCCATCGTCTGCCGAATCCCGTGGCTTACCGACGTCTGGTTGGTTTCCATGAGGCGTTTATTTCCCAGAAGCACCAGATGACTTTCGCCAGCGGAAGGCTTGCCGATACCGGCTGCCGGGTCTACGATAAAGCCTTTCACACCCTGGCCGGCAACTGCTTCGAATTTCGACACAGTAAACAATTCTACTCCCTCTTTCGATGCTTTCTCAACGATTGTCTTGGCTAGCGGATGTTCGGAATATTTTTCAATTGAGACGGCAAGCTGAAGAATATTCAACTGAACTTCTGGCCGCTTTGATTCAATAAATCCCCCCACCTTCTCGGGACGTATTGACCCATGCGAGAAGAATTTGAAACCGTTTGTCACCTCTGCGGCAAAACCGCGGGGTATTCGGGAAGGTGGGGGGATAAAGGAAACGACATCGGTAACCTCTGGCTGTCCTTTGGTGAGCGTCCCCGTTTTGTCAAGAATCATGGCGTTGATTTTTGAGGTTTTCTCAAGCGTGGTCGCGTCTTTGATGAGGATATTGTGTTTGGCGCCAATGCCCGTGCCCACGGCCACGGCCGTAGGAGTGGCCAGGCCAAGCGCATCGGGACAGGCAATCACCACCGTAGACACTGCAAAAGTTAGGGCGGTTATAAAGCCTACCCCGGCCACTATGTACCAGCCAAAAAACGCGGCCAGTCCCGAGCCTATCGCAACTATCACTAACCACCCAGCTGCCGTGTCGGCCAGACGCTGCCCCGGCGCCTTGGAATTCTGTGCGGTTTCCACCATTTTTATAATGTGCGCCAGAACCGTGTCGCTACCTACTTTTATGGCTTTGAATTTGATGGAACCGCTTTGGTTGATTGACCCGCCGACGACACTGCCGCCCAATTTCTTATGCACCGGCAGCGACTCTCCCGTCACTAATGACTCGTCAATATATGTTTCTCCTTCAACCACCTCGCCATCTACCGGTATTTTATTTCCGGGCCGAATAACTACTATATCGTCCTTTACTACTTCGGCGCTTGGGATTAATATTTCTTGGCCATCGCGGATCACGGACGCCTGGGGCGGAACAAGGTCAAAGAGTGCGCGGAGCGCGTCCGAGGTGCCCCGCCGAGATTTCATTTCCATCCAATGACCAAACAGCACAAAAGTTACAAGCAGGGCTGCTGCCTCGTAAAAGGTTTCGCTATCCGGCCGAATTAAAGTGAGCAGCGCGCTAAAAAGATAGGCGGCGAGTACCCCGGTGGCGATAAGTACCGCCATGTTGAGTTTGCGGGCTTTTAGAGAATAGTAAGTGCCGGTGATGAAGATGGAACCGGTCCAAAAAACAATGGGTGTGGTTAGAACCAGGAGCAGCCAATTGACAGGGACTGGGGTCGGTAGATTAAACCCAAAGAAGTTGATGCCAACTGGCGAATAAAGGAAAATTGGGATAGACAGAGCGAGCGAAACCCAAAACCGCCGGCGCATGTCAGCTTCCATTTTTTTAGCGATCTGCGGGTTGGTCATGGCCGCCTCATGGTCCTGGTGGTTTATCTGGGAAAGGTCGTGCCCGCCGCGAGCGGCCATGTCTCCGTCAATGGTCTGGGGAATAAGTTCCATGCCGCAAGCCGGGCACCGGCCGGGTTCAGTCTTCTTAACTTGCGGGTGCATGGGGCAGGTGTAAATAGTTTTTTCATTTTTGTTTGGCTCGGCTGCAACTTTTTTTTCGTGCGTATGTTCCGTATGGCAACATTTCATAGCCAGGTTATATTCATATTGTTTTGCTTCCATATTGCAGCCGCCGGCAACAGTTAATCTCTCCGCCCCATAACATAAACACTTCTCAAAGCACGAGCAGTTTTGGCTCTGGCTGGCTGTTTGTTTTTTTTCAGAAACTAAATTCATCCCGCAGTCTGGACAAATACCCGGAGTATCGCGTTTTATTTCCGGGTGCATGGGGCAGGTGTAGATTTGATTGGTTGTCGTGTGGTGATGACTATCCATGTAACTACTTGATTATTGTTTAAGCATTTATATAGAGGTCATCTAAAAACTAACTAAATTTTGTTGTATAATAAGGGTGGAAATAAAGACAAATTAATTTCTACTCTTATGCCAAAACAAAATTTCAGACGTCTGCCCTCGGATTTGACTGATAAGGAATGGGAGGTAATCAG
>JACRFM010000016.1 GCA_016234305.1 Candidatus Kerfeldbacteria bacterium | reverse complement strand
TCGCTGCTTTTATGACATTCTTTAAATTGGAAAGAGCAAGACTTGCGGAAGGCACGAGCTGGTATGAACAAAAAGTATCTATTACCAGAATTTCTATCGCTAATTACTTAAATTACGCAAAGGCGTAAGTCCTAATAATGTCTAAGTTTCTCATTAGACAGGCATATAACTATGTTTATTATGGCAATTATTCTTATGATTATGATTGGTCTAATTGGTATAAAGACGACCACGCCCGGGCTGTGGTAGTGGCTGATATTGTAATTAAAAAAGATAGAGTTTTGCGCGTGCTAAATAACCATGGTAATTATTCCAAAGAAAAAATAGATAGCCCCAGGTCGTTAAAAGAATGCCAGCATATTAAACAGCAAGCGCAACTATGCAAGGGCCCGGTTATAATAGCGGGTGATTTTAATTTGCACCCTAACACTCAATCAATAAAAATTTTAAATAAAGTATTTACTAATTTGACCAGCAAATATAAATTAGAGTCAACTCTGCCGATTAATGACGGATCAGTTCTCCAACTTAAAAATGTTATTGATTATATATTTGCTAATAAACAAGTGATTGTAAAAGACTTCAGGGTTGTTAAAACCTCGGTATCTGACCATTATTCATTGATTCTGGATTTTGAGTTAAAAAAATAATTCTAGGTACCATTCGCGCGAATGGTTCTAGGGCAATTATTATGAAAATTATTTTAGGGTCAGCCTCTACAACCAGAAAACAGATAATGGATGAGTTGGGTTATGAATATGAAGTCATGAGTCCGGATGTGGACGAGAAAGCTATTCCTGGTGAAGACCCCAAGAAATTAACTATGACGCTGGCGCGGGTTAAGGCCGCTGCTTTACTGCCGCAGATTAAGGAGCCGGCAGTTTTAATAACTGCTGACCAGGTGGTCATTTATGATGGTGAAATCAGAGGCAAGCCGGTTGGTCAGGATGAAGCGCGGCGGTTTTTAAAAAGTTATTCTAATAATCATACTGGCCATATTAATTCCATAGTAGTTACTAACACGCAAACCGGAAAAACGGCGGAGGATAGTGACTATTCCGAAGTGTACTTTACTACTATTCCGGACGACATCATAGAAAATTTTGTTAAAAATCCAAAAATTTACGAACGGGCTGGTGGATTTTCTGTACGTGACCCGCTAATGCAAAAGTATATTTTAAACATCAAGGGTAGCCGCGAAAGCGTTATGGGTTTGCCGGTGGAATTATTAAAGAGTCTTATTTCGCAAGTTAGTTAATTCATATGAAAAAAGTTTTAGGCAAAAAATCAACAGAAAAGTTAACACATTTTAAGTGTGGTGTTTGCGCTAAGTGGTGGGCGATTGGCGACGCGCCTGACAAGAAAACCTGGTTTTGTCCCTGGTGCGGGCAGAAGCAAAAATTTAAACAAGATGCCAAGGGGTGCAATTGTTACTATTTATAAGCCGCTCGGCTTAACGCCGCTGGCGGCGCTTGATTTATGGCGTGCCCGGCACCCGGAGTGGCCAGGCGTGAGTATGACCTATACCGGCAGGCTAGACCCTATGGCCGAAGGCGTGGTGGTGGTTTTGATTGGCGAAGCCTTAAAACAACAAGCGCAATTTCAAAAACAAGATAAGGTCTACCAGGCCACGGTTTTGTTCGGCGCCGAAACTGATACATATGATGTTTTGGGAATTCCTTCAAGACTGGTTGATACAAAAAGTTTAGACTTGGCTAAAATAAAATCAGAATTATTTAAATTAGAGCACGGTTTTAAGTTCAAACTTCCGCCTTATAGTTCATACAAGGTGCGTGGTAAACCGTTATTTTGGTGGGCTTTAATGAACCGGCTGAGTGAAGTGGAAATTCCGGAAAGAACGGTTAAGATTTATAAGGTTGAATACCTTAATCATAATTGTCTGACCAATGACGAGTTTAGGCGAAAACTGGCCGAAAAATTGGATTTAGTCAGGGGTAATTTTCGTCAGCGACAAATTAAAGGGGAATGGCAAAAATTAACAGCCAGCCGACCACGATTCAAATATCAAACTGTGACCTTCAGGTTACATTGTCAAGGCGGCACTTATATCCGCGCCGTGGCTAAGCATTTGGGCGATAAATTTGGTTGCGGCGCTATTTTATGGAATTTAACCAGAGAGCGGGTGGGGGATTATAACATCAGTCAGGCGGAAAAAGTAGCTTAGAATTTATTATTCTTAGTTAAAATATTACCAGAGTGTACAGTGAAGTGGAACTGTGGTGGAATAACCCTTTTGAGGCTTCAAGCGAAGGCGGATAATTTGGCGTTTACAATTTAAGGTAGAGTAGTATTATATAAAGTGTAACTGAACAATTGATTATTTAATTATGGGGCCATTACAACCAGTTAGTCACCATGCCTCTAGCCACACAGAGCATGCCAAGTCGGTTAAGGAGCGTATGTTGCCCAGTACGGTGTTTTTGTCTTTAGTTTTGGCGGTTACTTTAATTGGATTGGGACAGCGCGGACTGTATGATTTAAATAGGCTTTATAATCCGCATTACTTGGTATGCAATCAGGCCAGTTATTTATTAAGTGCCGGTGAAAGTTGTCCCACGGAGCAATACGCTTTTCGCCAGGTATTGCTGCACAGTTATTTGAGTTTCCCCTTGTTCATATTTTTTTTGGGTTTAGTATTGATTTTACGCAAGCATAAACTCAATACCTGGCAAAAAGCCCTATGGCGCGTTTCGGCCGCCGTCGCTATATATTTTGGCGTGGAGTTTTTACTGGAGGTGATAGTTTACCTTTTTCAGTTTCATCACATAGTGGGTTGGTATGTCAGTCTGACCACGGCGGCGGTGGTACTATCAACCTTGGTTATTTTGATTGAGATTAAGAAAGCCAAAAAAGACGGCGGGCATCATTAGAAAATTTAAAATAAAAGCTTAGCTTTTATCCTGATGGCTATCGGGATGGTTGCAAAGGCAACCAAAATCAAAATGTAAAATTTATTAAGTCAATTTGAGATTTTTCTTAGGATAGTTAAGTAG
>JACRFM010000010.1 GCA_016234305.1 Candidatus Kerfeldbacteria bacterium | reverse complement strand
CCCTAAAGCTATTTCGGGGAGAACCAGCTATTACCGAGTTCGATTGGAATTTCTCCTCTAATCACAGCTCATCCCCGCGTTTTGCACAGCGCGTGGGTTCGGTCCTCCACGTAGTGTTACCTACGCTTCAACCTGGCCATGGTTAGCTCACCCAGTTTCGGGTCTAGTGATAGCAGCGTTTGAGTAAAAAAAGTGAGGCGCCAGTGCGAAAAACACTGAACGCAACCACTTTTTTTTACTCACTTCGGCGGTTAAGCCTCGCTTTCACTTTGACTTCGTCCCTTAGGACTTAATCCGCTACTACCAGCTAACTCGTTGGTTCATTCTTCAATAGGCACGCCATCATCCCGCACTTACCGAGCGCCTATAAATGATATAAACAGACAAAACACCAAGCCTCGCGGCCAAGTATTCGTTCTCTCTAACCATTAGACGCACGCTAAGTGCGGGACTCTGACTCCTTGTAAGCAAATGGTTTCAGATACTATTTCATCCCCCTCACCGGGGTGCTTTTCACCTTTCCCTCACGGTACTTGTTCACTATCGGTCATGGAATGTATTTAGCCTTAACGCATAGTCGCGCCAGCTTCCCACAGGATTTCACGGGTCCCGTGGTACTCAAGAATAATAATATGAGAGTACAAAACTCCTTTCGCTTACAGGACTGTCACCTTCTTTGGTTGACCATTCCAGGTCATTCAACTAGGAAAGTTTCGTCTTATAGACTCTCCCTAGGGTTCATTCACCCCTAAGACATTACCATCTTTCAACTCTGTATCTAACATTGGCTGAATGAGCCGTAAAATTATAAATCATACTTATCAATAAAGACATGTACAAAATATAATTTAAGTTAAGTACAGTTTAGGCTGCTCCCGGTTCGCTCGCCACTACTACGGGAATTTTTGGCTTAATAACTACCATCCACCAAAGCTTTAGCGTGTCCGGTAGTTACTAAACCAAGTCGGTGTTTTCTTTTCCTCTGGGTACTTAGATGTTTCAGTTCCCCAGGTTACCTTCATAACCCTATGAATTCAGATTATGATACTGCGATCTTCCATCGCAGTGGGTTGCCCCATTCGGATATCTCCGGATCACAGGTTGCTTGCCACCTCCCCGAAGCTTTTCGCAGGCTGCTACGTCCTTCATCGTCATTCCATGCCAAGGCATCCACCATTTGCCCTTGATGCGATTTAACCACAAGAATGAATAATCAATATTCACTCAATTAATATATTTATTGTTCGTGTAAACTTGCTTGATCTAATTAACTATTAACTTTTTAAAGAGCGGTTAAAAACTTTTAGGGCAACAAAAAATCGCTTATTTACCAAGCGACTTTCCTAGAGACCAATAAAGACACACAAAACATCTGCCCTAGGTGGGCCGTTGGTGAGAGTTTAAAGATAAAATGTTGCTCATAGTTTTTCAAGCTATATTTACCTGAAATATAGCTTTTATAGTATAGATGATAATCCGGCTCCATGTCAAGGGGAAAAATGTCAATATTATAAATATTTACAAAATCGATAAATTTTGGCTAAGGTTAGCAAAAATTAATTATCTAAATAATTAATAACTTCTTAACAATTCCACCAAGAACCTCACCCCCACGCCACTAGCACCTTTAGCCAAATACTGCCCCTCCACTGTTTTCATTGGCCCGGCAATATCCAAATGCGCCCATTTATATTTCTTGGCAAACTGCCACAAGAACATGGCGCCAGTAATAGCTCCAGCATAACCTGATTTGCCGATATTTTGCACGTCGCCAAAGGTTCCTCTGATTTCCTCCTCGTATTCCTCCCACATGGGCAGTGGCCAAACATAGTCGCCCGAAACCTCACCAATAGCTTGTAATTTTTGTTGTAAGAGAGCGTCCGGCGTCATTAAGCCCGATATTTTCAGCCCCAGGGCCACCATACAAGCGCCGGTCAGCGTAGCCACGTCAATTACCAATTTAGGTTTAAAACGTTCGGCATAAGTCAACGCGTCAGCTAAAATAATCCGGCCTTCGGCATCTGTATTTAGTACCTCAATAGTTTTACCGGACAGACTTTTTAATAAATCACCCGGACGATAACCAGCGCTCCCAGGCATGTTCTCCACCGCCGGCACTAAACCCACCACATTAACTAGTAATTTAAGCTGGCTAATTGCGCCCAAAGCTGCAATAACCGCCGCGCCGCCGGACATATCCAAATGCATATCATTCATGCCTTTTTCGGGCTTAAGATTTAAACCGCCAGTATCAAAAGTCACACCCTTGCCCACGAGTACGTATGGCGCTTCATTTTTGTGGCCGCCATAATATTCCATAACAATAAACTTAGGGTCTTCAGCTGAACCATTGGCCACTCCCAAAATTGCTCCCATTTTAGTTTTTTTAATGTCTGTCAACCCCAGCACTTTAACTTTAAAACCAAATTTCTTACCAAACTCAACTGTTTTATTAGCCAGCAGCTGCGGCGTCATTTCCCCGCCGGGTATATTACCCAAATCCCGCGCCAAATGTATTTGTTCGCCAATTATTTGCCCGAGTCTAACTCCATCAGATACAGCTTTAATTTTCTCTTTCGAGGCTGCCAACACTAATTCTTTTACAAAAAAACCATTATCGGGCTTTTGTTTATAATGTAAAAATTCATAATCAGCCATCAGCGCGTTTTCAGCTATTAATTGCCCCAAACGTTCACTGCTTAACTCCGGCACAGCCAAGGCTTCCATCGGGACTGTTAATTGTTTAATTTTTTCCGATTTAGCTACGGCCACCATATGCCGCGCCGCCAACACAGCCTTGCGTAAATTCCACTTTGACTTATTCCCTAACCCTAGCAGTATTAACTTACCCATACCAACGCGTAATAAAACTTTAACGTCGCCCTCCTTGCCACTGAATTCATGCTGCGCAAAAAGTCTGGCCACTTGTTTCTTTTCGTTTTGTTTAAGCCATTTCCAAAATAATTGGCTAGTTGGTTTGTCTTTAGTAAAATAAGTCAAGATTAAACTTTCAGTCTTAACTTTTGCTTTAATATCTTTAACTATGAATTTCATATATGCCACTAATCTAATTAATAAAGATGACAGGCTATACATAATATAAATAAAATTAGAGTTTTTAGCAAATAAAAAAGGGGTCTTTAAACTGTAACCCCTTAAT
The DNA here is from genome assembly GCA_016234305.1 of Candidatus Kerfeldbacteria bacterium. Classification (GTDB taxonomy): domain Bacteria; phylum Patescibacteriota; class Patescibacteriia; order Veblenbacterales; family UBA10138; genus JACRFM01. Next base: position 1,689 of record JACRFM010000010.1, on the reverse strand, counting down.
AAATTCTTTTAATCTCAACTAATAAAGCTATTCAATCTTTAAATTCAAACTGAACAAATCTATCAGCGTTTTATCAACCACTTCAATGGTGGTATCCACGGACAGAGTAAAAAATTTAGTGTTACTCACATCCACAAAACCAGCGTCGTTATCTTCCAGTTCCTCAGCTAAACAATCCAGGTCATTTTTATTTTTGCCATAAATATTACAAGTTGGTCTAATAACATTACCGGTTTTTGAAATAGCCGCTACCACTAAATCACTATCTGACAAAATATTACCAATGGTTGATTTCTCAACAGTTTCTAAAAATATTTTAACTTTCATTTTCGCCTCGGGTGGATTTTTATTTAAAAATTAGGAGCGAAAGTAATTCCTGTTCAATCAGCCTTAACTTATTAACACCCGCTGACAAAATTACCTTCGCCCTGTTCTTGGCAGGGGGTAGGCGCGGCACTTAACCATATGCTTCCCCGGCTTATCATTCGGTGATTTTTTAATTTATTTTAGTTTTGTATCTCTATTGTACCAAACTCGCACTTACTTTCAAAACAAATGATGTCGCACGCTCCGCGTGCGTGGTGAAGCGAAACTAATGCGTACGCCCGGAGAAAGTCCCACGCACTGGCGAGTACGCCAGCAACCCCGAAAGAAAAAACACTCCTTGCATTTCTGATTTGGCGGGGGTGAAATTTCTTTTGAAAAAGGAAAGGGTGTTTTTCTTTCGGGGTTCTGCCCTCCAAGTATTCGGGCAGTGCGTGAGGCTTCAATGCGGACGAAGTTTTGGCAAAACTATTTTTTGGGGAAAGGATTTGCCAAAACTTCGGCTGATTTGTTTTTGAATTCGGATGTCGCAAATGGAAAAGGAAAGGTGTAGGGGGGAATTCCGCCGCGCCCTCGCTTTTCACAATATTTTTATTATCTAAAACGAAATCTTGACTAGAAAAATGTGTTTTTGATAAAATAGCTTTAATGTGGGAAAAATTAAAAACAATTTTGAAGTATCACAAAACAACCATTCTTGTAAGCGTCTTCGCAAGCGCGGCGACTGTTATTATTTTAGTCGGTATTGGCGGCGCGGTGATGTGGGCGAATAATGCCTCTTGGCTCGAGACAATCGGCTCTTTTTTGAATAAAAACGGCATTCCTGCAATCAATGATACCGGCGAGACGGTAAAAAGAGATGTCGTTAGTGAGGAGTCCCGCATTATTGATGTAGTGGAAAAAGCCAGTCCGGCGGTTGTCTCTATTGTCATCACCAAAGATGTGCCAATTATTGAGCAGTATTATCAGGGGTTTGACCCATTCGGCGATGATTTTTTCAAAGACTTTTTTGGCAATAACGGCTTCAGATTCCGCATTCCGCAACAAAAACAAAACGGCACGGAAAAGCGCGAAGTTGGCGGCGGATCTGGCTTCTTTATATCAGCCGACGGGTATATTGTGACCAATAAACACGTAGTGGATGACGATAAAGCCGAATACACCGTGCTTACCAATGACGGCAAGAAATATGATGCGGAGATTCTGGCAAAAGATGCCACGCTGGAAGTGGCGATTCTTAAAGTAAAGGGCAACGGTTTTTCGTATCTTTCGTTCGGCGATTCGGATCGCTTGAAGCCAGGTCAGACGGTTATCGCCATCGGTAACGCTTTGGCGGAATTTCGTAATTCGGTTTCTGTTGGTGTT
>JACRFM010000009.1 GCA_016234305.1 Candidatus Kerfeldbacteria bacterium | reverse complement strand
TATATATTTCAATGTTAATAATCCCGCCAAGCACCAACGCAAAAACAGCGAAATAAATAATTATTTCCAGCAGAGTAAAGCCGGCTGATGAACGATGCGATGAATTCATATTTTTTTAGACATATGGAATCACATTCCAAATCCACACTAAAAATCCATAGCAGTGTCATTCCCGCGAAAGCGGGAATCTAGGAGTTTGTGCAATGCCGCTGGATTTCCGCTTTCGCGGGAATGACACATTTTCTTTGGTGCTGAGTCATAGTGACTCTTCTATAATATTATAGCATTTTTAATTAAATTTAAAAACCCCGTCAAAAATGCGCGGAGTTTTTATTGTTCTTGTGCTTGCTAGATGTCGACGTCGCTGGTTCGGAGTTCCCCCGCAGAGTCTTGCGGGAGACTCCGAACCTTAATTTGCACTAACAGCTATGGTTCTTAACTGCCGTGTTTAATTCCGATGTTGTTTAGTGCAAATTTCGGTTCGCAGTCCGCTTGCGAGCGGAACTGCGAACCAGCGTGTAGTGAGCTCAAAAGTCGGCGCAATTACGGGCAAGTAGCCATGCTGACGCAGGTCCATGCGTCTAAATTGTTCGGCCCGCAAGCTGAGCAGCTCGCGTCGGGCGACTTGAAAATCATTTTTGTTCCTGCCGAATCCTGATAAATCTGCCCCGAAACATGCAATTTAGTTTTTGGTATCGCCACCCCGATGCCGACGTTACCGCTACCCAAGATAGTCAATAATTTAGTTCCACTATTATTATTTTCAAATTGAAAAGCGGTTTTTGAATTTGCTAAAGCTGTTACGCCTGTCACACTTCTTCTGCCAGCTGTAAATAGAATAGCAGGAACAGTATCAGTAGGATTAGTATTACCAAAAAATCCTTTTATTTTTATCGGCTCTTGACCAGCGATATCACTAAATCCAGTAATCTTAAGCCCTCCAGCTCCAGCGGTATCTACTACAAATGAACCAAATACATTGGTTGGAGCCTGACCAGTTATTCCGTGAATAACATTCGTATTGGTTAGATACAACCCTGTGTTAATAGCGGAAGTGAAAACTTCTAAATTGGTTTGTGGTGTTATTGTCCCGATACCGACATTGCCTTGATTATTTATTACCATCTTACTTACTCCGTTAACTTGCCAATCTTGCAGAAGTTGAAGTCCGCTTCCCACTGCGGTTTGGGTGCGGTTGATGAGCAGGTCAGTGTTGGCGGCTGTGCCAGAGGTTTGGTTGTAAGTAGGGGCAATCTTTACAGGGATACCTGTCCCTAAAATTTGAGTATAGGTATTACTTCCTAATAATAAAGAGGTATCGGAAGTATTCCAATCCCCCCAACCTGATTGGATAATCAACGTATTCCCTATTGTTGTAGTATAAATACCTCCCGCTAGTTCCAGATTACCTCCTTGACTAACATTAAATTTATTTGTTCCTCCTGCGCTCAAATCCAACAATCTACTCGTCCCCGGACTTGCCGTATCCGTCATATTTATCAAAAGCCCAGTGTCGTTGCCCGCCGTTTTGTTAGTGGTGTAGTTGAGAGTGTAAGCAACTTCGTTGCCAGAGGCTTGCTGTAAAGTGGTATTGCCAAGCAAAGCCAGTCCATTGGTTGTGGAAGAATTAAGAATATCTAATTTAGCGGCCGGAACAGTTTGCCCGATGCCGACGTTGCCAGATTTTGTTATTGTCAACTTATTCACTCCGTCGCCATTATCAATGGCAAACAAAATTGGGTCGCGATATGCTGTAAGTCCAGAAGCAGTAACCCCTTGATAGGCGGAATCAAGAGTAAGATCGAGATCACTATTAATTGCAGAAACTGTAAATATTTCTGCGCCGATTTTAATAGAATCTCCTACAACTAATTCGGTAGAAAATGATGTGCCAGTGCCAATCACAGCGGTTGAAAAATTCGTTACCGCCACTGTGCCTGTAAGTGCTGAATACAAGTTGCCTCTGAGGTTAAGAAGAGCGCTTGGCGTCGTCGTCCCGATGCCAACATTGCCGCTATTGTCAATAAAAAGCGCGTCTTCATCGCCATTACCAGAATCCAAGCTGTGACCAAGATCGTTAAGCAGGTTGTTCCATTTGGTAACAGTAAGAACATTGCCGCTCTTGGCTTGGTAGGGCTCTAATATCTTTCTGGCTTGGGAGACTTTGGTGGAGATAATCACAAGTAAAACAATAGCGCTGATTAAGCATAAAACTTTGGCAAAGAAAGATGCCAATGATTTTTTGGGTTTGATAGTCATATTTTTTTTTATTTATTTTTAAAATATTATTTTAAATTACTCTCCTCCGCTTCCATAATTCCTAGCAATTCCTCGGTGGAAAAAATATCTAAAGATTTGTATCCCAATAAAATGTTAACTGCGTTAACCATCCGCCGCACTTTTGGATTGACAAAATGGCGGAAATTCCAACTTAAAACAAAATCCATGCAATTTATCGCCGCTACGGCTAAATGCTGAGCATC
>JACRFM010000099.1 GCA_016234305.1 Candidatus Kerfeldbacteria bacterium | reverse complement strand
TTAAACCAAAAAAACAAAGCCCCGTCTTAACTACAACGAGGCTTTTGCTTCAGCAAATCTATTCAATGTTATTTTTTAATTTCTTGCTTTTTAGCAGTACATCATAACCGCAAAAATTTCCATTGTCACTTATATTACATGATACTAAAATTGTTTTATCACCATCATGACCAATTCTCACACTGCCGGGTACATTAACGCCGGCTATGATGAAGTTTATTTCTAAATCTTTTTCAGTTACTTTCTTCATGTAAATATTAACGGGAACAACATCTTTAGTACTTTCTTGTCCCTTTAAATTTACAAACAAAGTAACTTTATTAATAGGTTCACCTATTTTTGCTTCGCTATTAACTTCATCAACTGTAACTACCATCCTTTTTTTAAGGAAATCATTTTCGTTGTCCATTTTTACCCTCGTTTGAGTTTGAGTTTTTGATTTAGTTTTAAGCTTTAGTTTTAAATTGAGCCTAGATTAACACAAAAAAATCCATCTGACAATAAGTCCGTGGACTTTAAAATAAAATGGCTAATCTTAGCCAAAATTAACTATCTAACAATTGCAACAATTGGCTCACGTAAGCAGAAAGTTTAGGCTGATTATTTAACCGAAGAGCGGCGTGGCCGGCTTTAATCAATAGATCAGGCTGGTTTAATAATCTCTCCAGCTGCTGATTAAAACCGTTTTTATCACCTGGGGTGAACAGCCAGCCAGTCACTCCGTCATCAATCATTTCCGGAATGCCGCCGCTGCGCACGGCCAAAATGGGCGTGCCCTGGGCCTTGGACATAGTTATAATAGTGGGCGCGTTTTCCAAACAGAGTGAAGGTACTATGGTCAAGTGGCTGCGCGCAATAATTTTGTCTATTTCAACCTGAGGATAATTCTCATGAATAATCAAACGGTCATCACCGTCAATCAATCGCCGCAAAAACTCCAATCTATTGCTATCACCCACTACTACCAGATGCAGCATCCAGTCCGACCGTGGATTATTTTTTAAGGTTTCCACCAGCCAAAAAATCCCTTTATGCTCCCGTACCTGACCAACATAACACAAATTAATAGTATTGTCTGATTTAACTAGCTTGTCAAAACTAAACATATTCGGCGCCGGATTGGGTATCACCGCTACCTGACTTTGTTTAAAAAATTTTCTTTGCTGATGCTCATTGAGCAGCCAACGCGAAGGCGAAACTATGTATTTAACATAACTAAATAACCAACGCGTAAAAAATTGATAAATGATTTCCCCTCGCCCGCTCCTCGCCTGCCCCCAAAAAAACAAACCGGAAGGATGCAACAACTGTACATCATGCAAGGTGTGTAAATGTTTAATCCGGAGCGAGTCTATAGCTCGCGGCAACCAAAAAGAGAGTCCCATTAAATTAAAACTTATCACCGCTTGCGGCTCTATAATGCGCAACAATTTCTTAACTCGCCACGCTACCGGCCAATTAAACAAATTAATTACCTGCCAAATAAACCGGCCATAAGGCGGCTTATCCGGCCCAGCTAAATAATAATAAACATTCCAAGGATAAAGCCGATAAACTCTGACGCCGTCCTCCAAGCGACAATCCACTTTTCGCCAGCCGACCGCCACACGCGGCGCGCTGGTGACAACCGAAACTTCATGACCTTGTTTAACTAATTCACGCACCAAGTTACTGGCCAAGTACTCGGCGCCGCCGCGCACAAACGGCGGATATAAATTACTGACAACCGTGAGCTTCATAATACCTTGGCGTAAATAGCCAATAATTCCTGACCAATTTTAGTCCATTGATACTTATCTTTAGCCAAGATTGCTCCTTGGTGCCCGAGTGCCCGTGCCTTAACCGGGTCATTGAGTAAAATTTCAACAGCGGCGGCCAAGCTTGAAGCGCTGCCTGGCTCAACCAACAAACCAGCTTCACCGTCGCGTACCAGTTCACGCACTCCGGGAAGACTTGAGGCTATAACCGGCAAACCGCAAGCCATGGCCTGCAGAGCCGCCAACCCAAAAGCTTCAGCGGTAGAAGTGGAAGGAAATAAAAACATCTCGGCCGCCTGATAATATTCAGGCAGCTCGCTGTCTTTAACAAAGCCCACAAAATTTATCCGTTTGGCCAAACCTAAATTCTGCGCCTGCAGTATATAATGATTTTTTAAATCGCCCGTTCCCACAATTAGCAAACGCCAAGCCCTCCCCTTTAATAAAGCCAAACTGGCAAACAACACGTCTAAACCCTTGAAAGTGTGAGCTTTGTCCAGCGTGCCCACAAACAAGAGCAAAGCTTCGTCCTGCCTGATATTGTAGCGCTGACGTAAAAGCGAAGGCTTAACCGCCGGTTGGTAGCATTCATCTATGCCAAAAGGCAACACCTGCCATTTGGCGGCCTCGCCTAAAACAGACAAACCGACCTCGTGCATATAATCATGCGTGGCACAAAGCAATAAATCGGCCCGTCGCGCCAAAGCCGGAGACGTTAACTGTCTGTCAATTTGAAAAATTTTTTCTTTTAAGCCGCTGGCGCGAGCCAGCATGTGAAAGCTGACTATTAATTTTTGTGGGCGCGGTAATTTAGCTAAATACTCGTGTACGCCAAAAAAAGGATAATGCAAATGGACCGCGTCAAAATTCCGTAAGCGCTTAATAATGGTGGGGAGCCAAGCCGCTTTGCCAAAGCTGAACCAAGGCTTAAAAGCCTCAATTCGGACACTTTCAAGGCCGGCAAAGGTTTCGGCTTTATTATACTGAGGGGTAATTACCGTAACCTCATGTTGCTCTGCCAGTAAGCGGGCGTAGTGATAGGCCACCTTACCAATGCCGCCGCCGTAAGGCGGGTAAACACAAGTTAATTGACAAATTTTCATATCTTTACCATCTGACAAAAGGAAAAATTAAACGCCAGGCCAAACGGCTGACTAAATTAAAAATTTGCATATACCAAATATCGCCTTGCCAACTAAGTCGACTGCTAGCCACTCGCAGCAAAGTACGGTCGCGATAAGGTTTAAATGTTTTTAGCTGACGCTTTTTTTGTAATAAATAATCACGAGCGGACGGACTTAATAAATAATTCCAAGTGCGCAGTTTAGCACCCAGCCAGCCGTTAATCAAGGCTGTAAGCAACATGACAAATTCAGCCATAACCGCCGGCAAGAAGAGACAAACTAAAGTAGCTGGCTTAAAATAGGACAACCAAACCAAATAACGATTACGCTCCATAAAATAAATTTGGCGCTTAGAACGCTCTGGCTGATAGTGATGAATAGCCAGGCTATTCTTAATTATCCCGAGATGCCAGCCGCTAAGGCGAAAACGTAAGCTGAGCTCCAAATCTTCGTGATACATAAATAAATCTTCATCAAACAGGCCTGCCTGGCGCAGAGCGGCACTGCGCAGCAGAACCGCCGCCCCGGAAATATAAGGCGGTTCAGCCGACTCTGCCTGTCCGTAAATTTCTGACCAAGCCTTAGCCAAGGACAAACCATTCCCCATAGCCTCGGCAAACCCCAAATAGTGAAAACTATTGCCAATAGAGTTAACCGTACCGTCCGGCAATAAAATTACCGGCTGTACGGCGGCTACTTTGGGATTAGTCTCCAAATAAGCTTGTAAATTATCCAAAGTCCCGATAGTAATCTCAGCATCCTGATTTAATAGCAAAACCGCTTCCGCGCCAGCTGATAAAGCCTGCTTAAGACCAATATTATTACCAGCGGCAAACCCGGTATTATTAGCCGACTTGATTAAATAAACTGTTGGGTATTCATTTTCAATCAAACTAGCCGTGTTGTCAGGCGAATTATTATCCACCACATATAGGGGAACGCTGGGCGCGTACTTTAAACACGATCCGATTGATAAATTGAACCATTTTTTAGCGTTGTATGTAATTATAACAATAGCCAGCTTCATACTAAATTATGATTTAGTTGCTGAACTATTTTTTTGTTCAGTTTCTCCGCCCTTATCAGCAGCTTTGGCTCTGGCTAAATTCCTGACTACTACCGTTAAGTCGCGGTCATACTTTTCCAAACGCACATAAATACGGAAGATTAAATAAAAAGCCAAGACTAAACCAATATACAAGACCAAGTCGCTACCCCGACCCACGCCAAAAATAGACGCTATGTAAGAGGCCAAATCAGGAAATACCACCACCACGGCCGTGAGCAGCCAAAATAGCAACCAGCCGATGAATTCCACCACGCTAATATCTCGGCCTAAATATTTTTGCCACAACCGCCAAATGGAAATAGCCGCTAAGATTAACAAAACAAATTGAATAAGATTCATAAAAATTAAGATAAAAATTTATTCCAAAAAATATCCTTGATAATTTTTAAGGCTGGCCAGCTGCCTTGCTGACTGTGAGCCCGGCTGTAGGTTGTATAGCGTACCTTGACCGGCACTTCCTGATAATGCAGTTTTTGCCTGGCAACTTCGTCTACAATTTCCGAACTAAAAGCCATACGTGACTGGTGTAACTTCATTTTTTGCCAAGCCGCTCTGGACGTGGCGCGAAAACCGTTATGGGCGTCGGTTAATTTTATACCGGACAAAAACCAAGTAAAATATATGGCTAATTTTAAAGTTATCAGCCTTAACCAACTGATATTTACGACTTCTCCCAAAAAACGCGAACCAAACACAACCTCAACTTGATTATTAACAATTGGTGCCGTAACCGCACTAATCTGAGACGGCTCAAATTGACCGTCAGCGTCAAAGTGAACAATAATATCAGCTCCGCGGGCCAGCGCCTCATGGCTGCCGCTGATTAAAGCCGCTCCATAACCCAGGTTAACCAAATGCTGAAGTACCCGCGCGCCCGCGCTCAAGGCTAAACTAGCGGTATTGTCTGACGAACCGTCATCCACCACGATTACTTCATCAGCCAACGGTCTAACGGCGGTTACTACCGCCGCCACTGACAAGCTTTCATTATAAGCCGGAATGACGACAATTATTTTCATAGATTTAATTACTCTTTTGCCAACGTAAAGTTTGACGCAAGCCATCAAGCAAGGGTACGTTTGATTTCCAACCGAGTTCGCTGGCCGCCCTTTTAGTATCCAGACAGCTTCGCTTAATATCCTGAAGCCGTTCCGGCGCGTAGGCTACTCGCGGCACCTGACTCATGACTTCGCCCAAAGTTAAAACTAATTCGCGAATAGCAACTTCTTTACCGGCCGCTAAGTTATAAATACCATTGCCTCCCCATAAAGCCGCGGCCAGCCCCTGGACTAAATCAGTCACATAAGTAAAATCGCGCGTTTGTTGGCCTGAGCCTTCAATTAATAAAGTTTCCTGATTTAATAGTTTTTTACAAAATACCGCCACCACCCCGCCCTCGCCCGTAGCCGACTGCCGCGGCCCATAAATGTTAGCCGGCCGCACCACCACATAGGGCAAACTATAGGCCGCTCCATAATAAGACAAATATTGCTCAACCGTAACCTTGGACAAGGCATAGGGTGAACCGGGCTTAAGACTGGCTCGTTCCGGCGTAGGTATAATCTCAGCCTGGCCATAAACTGCGGCTGAAGACACAAACAGAAATTTTTTCAACGACAAATTTTTAACAGCCTCTAAAACATTTAAACTGCCCACAATATTTATAGACGCATCGGCAGCGGCCTCGGCGATTGACCGCGGCACGCTTAATTGAGCCGCCAAATGACAAACATAATCGGGTTTCAAGCGTTTAACCAAAGCCTTTAGCTTAGGCGAACGCACGTCAAGTTTATAAAACTTGGCGGTTTTCGGCACAAACCGTTTTTGGCCGCTGGACAAATCATCTATCACCGTCACCTGACAAGGCGTACGGAGCAAATTTTCCACCAGCTGCGAGCCGATAAAACCAGCGCCGCCAGTAACTAAAACATGTTCCATAAATTAACGAGACTTGGCTTTAAGATAACGTTTAAGTATGGCTACCTTATCCAGCTTTTCCCAAGTCCGGCCGCCTGCCCCAAAATGGCCGTAACAAGCCGTGGCCCGATAAATCGGACGACGCAAATTTAAGTCTTTAATAATTGCCGCCGGTGTCAACGGAAAATGCTGACGCACTAATTTGACCAGATAATCTTCACTGTAAACGCTGGAACCAAAAGTATTAATGGCTACGGAAATAGGTTCAGGCTGACCAATAACATAAGCCAGTTGCACCTCGCACTCGCCTGCCAAGCCGGCGGCCACTAAATTTTTGGCAATATACCGGGCTGCGTAAGCGCCGGAACGGTCCACTTTGGAAGGGTCTTTACCGGAAAAACAACCGCCGCCATGGCGCGCCCAGCCGCCATAGGTATCAACCATAATCTTTCTACCCGTGAGTCCGGTATCGGCCTGCGGACCGCCCTGCACAAACCAACCAGTGCCGTTAATATAAACTTCGGTTTTATAATCAAATAATTTACCGCCAACCGGCCTCACCACTTGGTTTAAAATATCACTGCGCATTTTTGACAAATTGACATCCGGATTATGCTGAGCCGCTATCACCACGTTATGCAAACGGACAGGTTTATGATTATGATATTCAACCGCCACTTGGGTTTTGCCGTCGGGCCGCAAATAAGGCAAACGTTTGGTTTTTCTGACTTCGGCCAAACGTCGCGCCAAGCGGTGCGCCAGCATAATCGGCAGCGGCATAAGTTCAGGCGTTTCCCGGCAAGCATAACCATACATAATACCCTGGTCACCGGCGCCGAGCAGCCGGCCGCGGGCCACCCCGCGGGCTATATCCGGACTCTGTTCGTGAAGTGAAACCAATACGCCGACGTCTTCCCAATCAATGCCATACTCCGGGTTAGTATAACCAACCTCGCGTAAAACCTGACGCACGATTTTTTGCACATCCACAAACCCCTTGGTGGTAACCTCTCCGCCCACTACTACCACGCCGGCGGTGGCAAAGGTCTCTATACCGGCGCGAGTGTAAGGGTCCTGACGCAATAAATCATCCAGCAAAGCGTCGGAAATTTGGTCGCATAATTTATCCGGATGCCCTTCGGTGACTGATTCCGAGGAAAATAACACTGTCTGATTCATAGTTAATCTTTACTTAAGCCCAACGCGCCTTTGTGAGCCAAAAAATAATCAATGGTTTTTTTCAAGCCAACTTCCAGCGGCACCAAAGGAAACCAACCTAAGATTTCTTTGGCGCGCGTGATATCTGGCAAACCTTGGGTTGACAGATAAGGCAAAGATTCGGCAGTTTCTATGGCCACTTTAGCGCCCGTCAAGTTTATAACGATTTGAGCAATTTCCTTAATGGTTTCTTGTTCCAGCGAACCTAAATTAAAAATCACGCCGCTGTCCTGTTCCTGGAGCTTAATCAAACCGTCTACCATATCGCTAACATAGCAATAAGTCGCTCGCTCCTCGGCTGAACCATAAATGGTCAAGGTTTTAGCGGTAATGGCTGAAGCAATAAAATCAGGTATCATGCGCCCGTCGTTAAGCTTCATCCGCGGGCCGTAAGTATTAAAAATTCTGGCCAGGCGGACACTAACGCCCTTGTGCTCACCGTAATTAACTACCAGACTTTCGGCAAAACGCTTGCCCTCGTTGTAACAGCTGCGCGGCCCCACCGGGTCAAGATAGCCCCAATAATCTTCGGCAAAAGTTTGACGTTCGCTGGTGGGGGCACCGTAAATAGCCGACGAGGAAGCGTGTAAAAATTTGGCCTGATATTTAACCGCCAAATCCAGCAAATTACGAGTCGCTTCCGCGTTCGTCAGCAAGGTCTCAATGGGCAAATTCTTGTAATGCTTAGGGCTGGTCGGGCAGGCTAAATTATAAATTTCCTGAATGCCCTGGAAACGCATCTTAAAAATTTCAAGTTCACTGAACTTTTCCAAATCAAGAGGCAACGTTAAATCGTGGCGAATGAATTTAAAATTAGGATTCTGCAGCAATAAATCAATATTCTCCTCGCTGCCGGTAATAAAATTATCTACGCAAATAACATTAGCCGATTTGATTAGTTCGTCGCACAAATGCGAACCAATGAAACCGGCGCCGCCGGCCACCAGCACATTTTTGCGCTCCAATAATTGCTTATACATAATGTTTATAACTGAAAATTAATACATCTAAATTTTACTTGATTTTACAATATTATTCAATCTAATTAAACCAGCCGCCCGCGCCTGACTTATAATCCTTAATTCTTTGTCCGTAAGTCTAAGACTGGCGTTTAAATACCGAAAGCTGCAACACGGTAAAATAAACAGCGGCCATCGCGCCATTAACCAAAAACTTGGCTAATAAATCAGGCCAAACCAAAATGCTAACCAGCAGCCACATGCCAATCTCAATCAAACCGATGTACCAGGCGGAAATAATTAAATACTGACCATACTGCCCCCAGGACCGCCCCGTGGCACCGGCAAAAGTCCATTGACTGTTCATTAAGTAACTGGAAATATTAGCCACTAAAAAAGAACCGACGTTAGCCACTAAATAATACCAATTAAACCCTCGCGTCAAAATATAGTAAACCGAAAAATCCAAACCAAAATTAACAGCACCAATGAGTAAAAACCGGGCAACCTGCCGCCGCCATAGCCACAAAGAGCGAAGCCAATGGTTAAATGCCGTCAACATATTACTTGCCTACCCCGAGCGACAAGCCGCCGCGAAAATTCTTGGGTTCAATAAAGAAATTGGACATCACCTGATTTTGACCATTAAACACCCTGACCTGCGGTCCACCGCCGGCGCCGGGCGCGGTCACGATTTCATTGTTACCGTCGCCATCAACATCACCCACGGCCAAATTTACCCCGCCGCGGAAAGTTTTATCATAAGCAAAAAATTGTTTAAGCAAACGGCCTTGGTAAGTGAAAGCGCGCACTTGCGGTCCGCCGCCGGCGCCGGGCGCGGTCACGATTTCGGCTTTGCCATCGCCGTCCAAATCGCCCACGGCCAAATTTATCCCGCCGCGGAAGGCGGCGCTAAACGGGCTAAACTCAGCTTTCTTTTTGCCAAATTTATCAAACACGGCCACGGGCAGCTGACTAGAGCCCTGCGGCGCGGTCACAATTTCCGGCTGGCCGTCGCCATCAACATCACCGGCGGCCACGTTTATACCGCCAAGATAACTCGGGTCATAAGGCACAAATTGATATTTAAGCTTGCCTTGCCCGTCATATATCCGTACCAGATTAGAGCCGCCCTTACCCACGCCGATGATAATTTCAACTTTTTTATCATTATCAAAATCCGCCACCGCCACCGACAAACCGCCGCGCCAAACTTCCGGCAAGGCCATAAATTGATACTCCGAGACGCCTTTGGAATTAAACACTTTAACATGGGGCCCGCCGCCAGCGCGCGGCACGGTGACAATATCGTACAAACCGTCGCCATCTATATCGCCCACAGCCAGATTAATACCTTTATTAAAGTTTTTTTGATAAGCCAAAAATTTCTGCATCAGCTCGCTGGAGATATCGTAGGTAGCCACTTCGGCGCTACCGGCCGACTGAGGCCCAAGCACAATCGGGCTCTTGTGAGCAAAAGCTTTACTGCCAGCCAGAGCAAAAGCCGCCCGTAAATTCAGGCGCCGCCCCAGCTGCCCGATTTGTCCCGAGTTAACATTGTCTATCTGGTCACCGGTGGCTATTAAAATATCCCTGAGCTGCGACGGTGATAATTTGGGATAAGCCGATTTTAGCAAAGCCAGCGCGCCGGAAACCATTGGCGCCGCCACCGAAGTACCTGACCAATAGCCGCCATAGTAATCTTTAAAATATTTTTGGCTGTCATCAACAAATTGGGTGCTAAAAATTTTTACGCCCGGGGCGGCCAAATCTATGCACTTATAACCAAAATTGGAAAATTCGGCGCGCACGTCATTGTTATCCACCGCCGCCACGCCAATCACCTGATTTTCACCATTGGGGCCGTCGCTGCAAACCGGATATTGCGGCTGTTTATTCAAATTAATGCCAATCTGCTGCTCATTGCCCGAAGCCGCCACCACTAAAATACCGGCGCGGTAAGCGCGGCTGATGGCATCGTCCAGCACCGGGTCGGAAAAAGAGCCGACAAAACTTAAATTGATTATATCAGCGTGATTATCAATCGCGTATTGAATGCCGCGCGCTACCGTCACTGTATCGCCAACTCCCCTCCCGTCCAGCACTCTAAGCGGCATTATCCGGGCGCGCCAGGCAAGTCCAGCCACTCCCTGAACGTTGTCGCCGGCGGCGGCGATTACGCCCGACACAATCGTACCGTGCTGCATAGCCACCTCGCTCCAGCCAGCGTCAAACTTTGGCCGCGGGTCAGCCGAACTGCCCATAAAATCCCAACCATTAATATCATCAACATAACCATTTCTGTCATTGTCCTGACCGTCGCGGGGCACTTCCCAAGCATTAAACCAAATATTACCCGCCAAATCGGGATTCTTAATATCCACCCCGGAATCAAGCACGGCAATCACGGAACGTAAACTGTCGCTTTGGGGCACATCCCAAGCCCATAAAGCCCTAATCTGGTCATAATATTTTTTTTGATATTTATAATAAATGTCGTTCGGCTCCAGGGCCAATTTATACGATTGCACCGGCGCCACTAAACGCACGGCCGGCTGCTTGGCTAAATAGTCCTTGGCCGCGGCTAAATCCAGGCGAGCCGAACAGCGATAGCGAATTACTTGGTTGTTGGCCGTTACCGCTGCCAAATTACACGGCTTATTTGATTTATCTGCTACAACTCCCGGGACTATTACCGCCAGTGACGCGGGCGCGGCCTGTAAATTACCAATGCTAATGCTCCCATAAACGAAAAACCCAAGCAATATTGCCGGGGCCGCGAGGTATAATTTTGCCTGCCCGAATAGCTGTTTCATCTTCTATATTATGACAAAAACAGAACAAATTGAAAAGCTGCTGCTAATAATCAACCTGCCCAATTGTCTTAAGTATATTTTTTTGTAACTAATTTTGAACTTTACATTTAGACATCAAAAACAACACTACTTATAATGTAACTCCGACGCAATTTTATGAATAGGGATTTTTGTCCAGCTGG
>JACRFM010000098.1 GCA_016234305.1 Candidatus Kerfeldbacteria bacterium | reverse complement strand
GGGGCGGCGTGGTGCAGATAATAAACTTTTTAATTGGTCCTTTGTTTGGCATTTATAGTTATCTTATTTATAAAAACTTGGTGGCTATAAAAAGTCAAACGTAATTAATTTAATCTTTAGTAATTATTTATTATGCGTATAACTAAGTTAGTCACCAAATTAACCGCCGTTAGTTTATTAAGCCTAACTTGCTTGGGGTTTGCTGGGACGGCCGCCGCGGCCGATAGCGAAACTGCGCTGGTGAATGCTCCTATGCCCGCTGTGGTTAGTGTGGCCGTTGCGCCGTCTGAAAATTCGCCCGCCTCCTTGAGTAAAGTCAATAAGCTGCCAGTGTTGATTGACAAGGGTATAGCTTTGGTTACCGCCCGTTTAAACTCTTTGGTGGTTTTGCGAAAAAAAGTTTCCAATTCAAAACTAACCGAACAGCAAAAAACCGGTTTGCTTAGTATGATAGACGAATCGGCCGGCAGTTTAACGGATTTAGTCGGGCAAATAAAAGTCGGTACTGATATTAAGGTGGTACGCGAACAAGTTAAGGGTATTTTTAGTAATTATCGCATTTATGCCGTGATGATTCCGCAAGTTAACACTTTGCTGGGTTTATATGGTCTGCAAAATCAGCTGGATAATTTTAATAACAATATATTTACTAATGTTCAAGAACGTCTGACGCTGGCTCAAACCCAAGGTAAAAATGTAACTGCCCGTCAAGCCGCCCTGGATAACGCTAAGGCCATGGCCGGTGATATTCAAACCAATATTACTTATACAGTCAAAGAAGTAACAGCTTTAAAACCGGCTGATTATCCCAAAACTAGCAGTGCGGTTTTAAAAGGCGGCCGCTCGACTTTTAAAGATATTCATCGCGCTTTTCTAAAACTTAAAACTTTTTTGCGGGGCACCGGGGCGGTTCGCTAAATCTTAATATAAATAAAGGTTACCGTTGAGGCCGGTAACCTTTTAGTTTAGGAATTTTTCCACCTAACCGATAAATTTTTCAGACGCATCTTTAATGTTGTTTGAATTTTTTTGTTTAGGTGACTCTTTTAACTTGGTGGTTGGTTTAATAAAACCCTTGCTGTCTTGTTGAATTAAATAGAAATGGTGCAAAGGTTTATCAGATATAAAATTATTCACAATTTCAAAACACAGGCTGTGGCCATTATAATGGAACTCTTCAATACTACTCCAGCCTTTTTCAACATAGCTGTTTTTTAATTCCTCAATAATTATTTTATTGGGGATTGGTTTTTGCAGCTTGATAGTTGAGTTGGCCGGCGTATAATAGGTTGGTCCATATTTGTCCAGGACTATATATATAGCCACATTAGATTGGGGCGGCATGGTCAGTTCCGTTAGGCAGCTATTGATATCTTTTATCAGATTATTGAGATACTCCCTTTGGTCTTTAGGAGTTTCTATGAACCACGGACCGATAGCTTCTTCTTTCACAGCTCTCTCCTTTAGATATTAAAGTATGTTTTATTTTAGTACTTAATTTTCCTATAGATTACCGGATTTGTCAATTGAATTATTTATCCGCCTTCGCAGAAGACCTCGGGCGTGAGCCCGAGGATGAATGCGGAGGTAGGACCCTCCGAAGCTCGAAGAGCGAAGGAGGGTGCTTCGGCGGATGGGCGCCGAAGAAATGAAGGCTACTTCGGGCGTGAGTCCGTGGAGGCTTCATGAATTGTTAAAAACTTCAAGTTATCAGACGATTGGCGTTGATTCTCTAAAGGCTTAGAGAACTTCATTTTATTTGAAATATTGGCTATGATGATATTATAAATATCATCATTATGTTTGGTTTAAACAATATTTTTAATAACCAGCCGGCTAAGGAGAAGCGGACGGTTACTAAGAATCAGGCCGGCGGAACGGCTGATTTATTGGTTAGCGCTAGCCTAACGCCGGCGGAAGCGATGGCGCGGCAGGGGACAAAGTTACTCGGCCTTACTCTTAGCGAAGCAGCTAAACGCCTGCGCCAATTTGGTCCTAACGAGGTAGCCAGCGAAAGACCGGTTGTTTGGCCAATTAAACTGTTAAAAAATTTTAAAGACCCGTTAAGTATTTTATTGTTGATTTTGGCAGTGGTGGCTTATTTTACTGGTGATAATCGAGCCACGGTTTTGATTTTGGCCATGATGGTTTTGAGCATTGTCTTGCGTTTTATTCAGGAAATTAAAGCCGACCAGGCGGCTCAAAAACTTAAAAACATGGTACACACCACCGTGAGTGTGTTGCGCCAGGGGCGGATTGTGGATGTACCTTTGCGGCGGGTAGTTAAAGGAGATATAGTCCACTTGTCGGCTGGTGATATGGTACCGGCCGATGTCAGATTATTGGAATCACGCGATCTGTTTATAAATCAATCAGCTCTGACCGGTGAATCAATGCCGGTGGAAAAACAGGCCGCGGCTTTAAAAGAATTTCCGGTTAATCCTTTGGAATTAAATAATATTTGTTACCTGGGTACTAATGTGGTTACGGGTACCGCCAAAGCTTTAGTCTTGACAACCGGCAGCCAAACTTATTTTGGCATTTTGGCCGGTTCAATAGTGGGGGAGAGAGAAATTACCAGCTTTGAGAAAGGCATCAACAGGTTCACCTGGTTGATGATCAGACTGGTGGCAATTTTAGTGCCGCTGGTCTTTGTGATTAACGGTTTTAGTAAAGGCAACTGGCTGGAAGCTTTTTTATTCGCTTTGGCGGTGGCGGTGGGTTTAACGCCGGAATTATTACCCATGATAATGACGGTTAACTTGTCTAAAGGCGCAATTGATATGTCGGCTAAAAAGGTAATTGTTAAAAGACTGAACGCTATTCAAAATTTTGGCGCTATGGATATACTTTGTACTGACAAAACCGGTACTTTAACCAAAGGCGAAGTGACTTTGATAAAGTTTATTGACGGCAATGGCGTAAGCAACAAAGCAATTTTAGATTACGCTTATGTCAACAGTTTTTATCAAACCGGCTTGAAAAATTTATTGGATGTGGCCGTACTTCAGTATCCGGAAAAAGAGTTGGCCGGTTTGGAAACTAAATATAAAAAAATAGACGAATTACCTTTTGACTTTATCAGGCGGCGTATGTCCGTGGTAGTGGAGAATGAGGCCGGGCAGCATTTGTTAATTTGCAAAGGAGCGGTGGAGGAAGTATTGGCTGAATCAAAACACATAACTTTGGCCGGCCAAGTAGAATCAATCGTGAAATTATCTGAAGGCCAGAGACGGAAAATAGTGGATGAGTTAAGCACTGAAGGTTTCCGCTTGATTGCCGTGGCTATTAAGGAATTACCGTCAGTTAAACAGGTTTATTCTATTAGTGATGAAAATGATCTGACCCTGCTTGGATTTTTGGCGTTTTTGGATCCGGCCAAAGAATCGGCGGCCGTGGCCATTAAAGAACTGGAACGATATGGCGTAAAGATTAAAGTTTTGACGGGCGATAATGAACTGGTTACCAGAAAAATTTGTCAGGATGTTGATTTTAATGTAGAACGGATTTTGCGCGGCCAGGAAATTGAACTGATGAGCGACGCTGAACTGTCTCAGGCGGCTGACGAGGCCAGCGTGTTTGATAAATTAGAGCCTCATCACAAGGAAAGAGTGATTAAAGCCCTGCAACAACGCGGCCACGTGGTTGGGTTTATGGGCGACGGCATCAACGATGCTCCGGCCTTAAAGGCGGCTGACGTGGGTATTTCGGTGGATACGGCGGTTGATATAGCGCGGGAATCTTCGGATATTATTTTGTTGGAAAGAAGTTTGGAGGTATTGCAAGATGGCGTGCGGGAGGGGCGTAAGGTTTTTGGCAATATTATTAAATACATAAAAATGGCAGCCAGTTCCAATTTCGGCAATATGTTCAGTTATGTTGGCGCCAGTATTTTTTTGCCGTTTTTGCCGATGTTACCCTTACAAATAATAGCCAATAATCTGCTTTATGATTTTTCGCAAGTGACTATCCCGACAGATAGCGTGGATGAAGAGTATTTGATTAAACCCCGTCAATGGGATATTAAGGCCATGCGGCGGTTTATTCTGTGTATCGGCCCAGTTAGTTCAATTTTTGATTACTTGACTTATGGCCTGATGCTGTGGGCGTTTAATAGTTGGGCTAACCCGTCACTCTTTCAAACCGGTTGGTTTGTGGAGTCGCTTATGACGCAAACTTTTATTATTCATATTATCCGTACTAATCGCATTCCTTTTTTACAAAGTCGCGCCAGTTGGCCCTTAACTTTTACTACTTTTTTAATCGTTGGCCTGGGTGCCTGGCTGCCTTTTTCGCCGCTGGCGAAAGTTTTAGGCTTTACGCCCCTGCCGCCGGCTTATTGGTTTTATTTGTTTGGCCTGTTGCTCTTGTATTTGGTTATTACTCAAGTTATTAAAACTTGGTTTGTTAAGAAGTATGAAACTTAAGCCAAACGCGTTGACATCTCAAAGTGGACGTGTTAATTAGAATAAGAAACTAAACATTCAAAAGCGAGAATGAAGCCTCCACTAATTCACACCCGAGGTAGCCTTCATTTCTTCGGCGAAATCCGCCGAAGTCCTCCTTGTGAGGACGAAGGCGGATAAAAATGGATCCTAACAACCTTAACACAGTAAGAATCACCTTGGTAATAAAAGATGGTCGTTATCTTGGCTATATCAACCAGGGTATGGTCATGCCAGATTTTAAAGGGGGTGATTTGATTAGCACTAGTCCTTATTCTAAGGGGGAAAACTACAAAGGAATAGTTAAGTTAGGTAAAGCTAAATTGAATCAAGATATCAATACCTTTCATAAAAGTATTAACTTTAATGAGATTGAATTCATCGAGTTATCAGAAATGCCAGAAAATTAAATGGAAATGAGCTTATTGTAAGCAAGTTATTATGGGATTAAGTAATAGTTGCTTTTTTATCACCCTTCGCCCCCAATACCCGGCCGGTCTGGGGCCGCGGGGACGAATGGCGAGGGTGATGCGTACGTAGCTTTAGCGAAGGGGAATAACTTGAAAAGGCTACGGGTGATGAATCAAAAAATCTAGGCTACCAGGATGGTCTCTGCCACAAGGAGAATTCATTTAAGATTAGCCAAAAAGTTGTTTAAATTAAGCAGTTGTTTAACTATTTAGGCTAATTTATTATCTTAAAAACCTTAAAAACCTTGTATTTATTGGCTTGTTTTGTAATCTTTTGCTATACTAAAGCTTGATTTATTTCTTAACCCACTAACCAATATGGCCAAAGGCATGTCCAAATCGCAGACTTTAGCCGCCTTGGCGGAAAAGACCGGCCACAGCAAAAAAGATGTGGCAGCCTTTATCGACGCTTTGGTTTCACTCGCTTATCGCGAGACCAAGAAATCAGGCGAGTTTGTGGTTCCTGGTTTGGGTAAGTTGCTCAAAAAGCAGCGTGCTGCCCGCATGGGCCGCAACCCAGCTACTGGTGAAACCATTAAAATTGCCGCCAAGACCGTGGTGAAATTCCGCGTGGCAAAAGCCGCCAAGGATGCAATTTTGTAATTAGCAAGTAGTTTGTCACTAGGCTTTTCAGTTCGCCCATTGAAAAACCTGATGATCGTTAAACATCTTATGGTGATGTCAATCTACCCCGCACCAAATTTAGTGCGGGGTAGATTTGTTAAGATTTATCCGCCTTCGCAGAAGACCTCGGGCGTAAGAGACGTGGAGGCTTCATTTAATTGAATTAAAGCTGGCGCGGTAAGCTAATTGCAATTATAATTAAGTAAGCTTAATTATTAGTTATTTTTATTATTTATGTTGTGGGTCATTTGGGCAACTATTGGTTATTTTTTAAATGCGATTGCTTTGGCAGTTGATAAAGCGCTGCTTAACCGTCAGGAACTTAAAGACCCGGCGGTTTATACTTTGTTAATTTCCGCTTTGGGTTTGCTGGTGTTTATCTTAGCACCGTTTGGTTTAGAAAAGCCCAGCCTGGAGGTGCTGGGTTACGGACTCGCTTCCAGCGTTTTTTTTACACTCGGCTTGTGGCTTATGTTTACGGTGTTAAGAGTCGGTGAAGCTTCACGCGTGCCGGCTTTTATTGGCAGTTTAAATCCGGTTTTTGTTTTTATAGTCTCATTTTTCCTTTTAGGAGAACGCCTGCCGAACATGGGTATATTGGCTTTTGGGTTGCTGGTGGCTGGTGGATTTTTAATGGTCGGCGGTGGCCATGGTTTAACAGGAAAATATTTATCCTTAGGCGTTTTATCAGCCCTGGCTTTTGGATTTGCTTATGTATTTTTAAAAATAACTTTTAACGAAACATCTTTTATTTCCGGTTTAATTTGGACCAGGCTCGGTGGTTTTGTTTCCAGCTTGGCCCTGTTACTGATTCCCGGCACGGCTTCAGCCTTTGGCGGTAGTTTTCATTCGCAGTCGCGGGTCAAATTTGCTTTTATTGGCGGGCAGACGGCCGGCGCTATGGCCGGACTGCTCAACAGTTTTGCCATCTCACTGGCTAGCGTGACGCTGGTTAACGCTTTGCAAGGCGTGCAGTACGTATTTTTACTTATTTTAGCTGCCGCCGTGTCTTATTGGCATCCGGCATTTTTTCATGATGAATTTTCGCCGCACGCTTTATGGCGCAAGGTTGGCGGCACTGTTATGATAGCCTTAGGCCTTGGCTTATTGAGTATTATGTAATACCAGAATGAAGTATTTAAAAATATTCTTTTTAGTAATTTTAATAATAGCGGCTGGCTCGAGCTTGTTGTCTTTAATACTGCCTAGGCAAACTAAACCGCAATTTACCATTGCTTTGTCGGCGGCACAGTCGCGTTACTTAGGCATTGAACCAACTCGTTTACTCGCTGATATTTTAGCGGACTTGAAACCGAGTCATTTTAGATTGCAGGCTGATTGGGACGCAATTGAGCCGACGGCGGGTAATTATGATTTTAGGGAACTGGATAGTTTGGTTAAAAAAATCAGTCAGGCGGGCGCGACTATCACTTTAGCGGTGGGGCGTAAATTGCCGCATTGGCCAGAGTGTCATGACCCGGTTTGGCTTTCCGAGCTTAAACCCTGGGAAGTGGAAGAATATCAATTCAACATGGTGCGGCAGGTGGTTGAGCATTATAAGACCGAGACGGCGATTACGCGTTGGCAACTTGAGAACGAACCGCTTTTCACTTTTGGTTCTTGCCCGGCGCCCAATTGGCACCTCCTGCAACGCGAGCGCGATTTGGTTAAGGCGCTTGATGCGCGGCCGATTTTAATAACTGATTCCGGCGAGTTGTCGCCTTGGCTGGAAACCGGCATCTTGGCAGACGAGCAAGGCTCCACGCTGTATCGCGTAACTTGGAATAAGGTCACTGGTTATTTTAATTATTTTTGGCCAGCCTGGTTTTATCGCGCTAAAGCCGTTGGGCTTAATTTGCTTGGCAAAAAAGTTATTATCAGTGAATTACAGCTTGAGCCCTGGGCACAGGCCGGTTTGATTAATTTAACTGCTGAGGAAATTAACAAATCTTTAAGTCCGGAAAAATTTAAAGACAATGTTGCCTATTTCCGCGCCACTGGTTTTGATGAGGCGATTATGTGGGGCGTAGAGTGGTGGTATTATATGAAGGAACACAATAATCCTGTTTATTGGAATTTAGGCAAACAAATTATAACTGAATCTTTGTAACAATTTATGTTAAGCTTAGTGGTTTCATTTTTGGTAGCTTGCTTGGCAGTCTTGGTGCTGTCGCGTTTTATCAGTCGCTCCTTAATGGAGCTGTTGGGGCAAAGGTGGTATGTCTGGCTGCTTTGGCCGGGCGTATGTTTGCATGAGTTTTCCCATTTGCTCGGCGCGCTTATAACCTGGACGCCGGTAAAAGGAGTATCGCTTTGGCCAAAACCAAGCGCTGGTAAAAAAGTTGAATTAGGCTCGGTAACTCATGAAGCCACGGCGAATCCGTTTAAGTTAATTGTAATTTCTTTTTTTCCGTTGGTGGGCGGGACCTTAATTTTGTGGCTCGGTACGCGCTGGCTCACCACCATTGAGCCCACAGCGGTGCCGTCATTTTCTCTGATAGATGGTTCGCTGGATAGCGCGGTTACGTATCTTGATAAATGGTGGAACTTTATGTTGGTTGCTGGTCAAAGCCTTAATCTGGGGCAATGGTCAGGTTGGCTGTTTTTATATATGGTTTTGTTTAGCGGCGCGCACCTGGCGCCTTCCAATCATGATTTGGTCTATACGGCCGCTGGCGTGACTATTATGGGTTTAGTGGCGGTAATTTTATCAGTGATTGATTGGCTGGCTAATCAGAATTTGATAATGAAACTGGCCAATTTAGCCGTAAGTATTTTGCAAGGCCTGGTACCGTTTTTAAGTTATGTGCTGGCTTGGCTGTTTATGGTAGCGGTAATTGTCGGCGTTTTAGCTTTGGGTAAACGTCTTAATCAACGCGCTACTTGGTAGGCCTATATGAAAAGTTTTTCTACCACTATTAAAGTCGCCTTACTAATCGGCGTTTTTGGTGTTGGTCTATTGGCGACTGCTGCCGTGTGGGCCAAGAATGGTTTTTTACTGATGGAGCTTAGTAAACTAGAAGAAGTTTTGCCAATATTACTGTTTCATAGTCAATTAAAAAGTATTGATAACAATATTTTGACCGTGGACTGGCGCGGCCAGGAATATAAAGTAACAGTTACGCCTCAAACTAAGTTATGGCGGCGCAATGGTAAACCGGCTAATTTAAATGAATTTAAACCAGGTAACAGTTTGCGTTTATCAGGCAAGCGTCTGGGTGACAATGTGATTGAGGCGAGATATATTCATAATAGTTCTTTAGAAATTGGCGTTAAGGCGATTATTGGTCTGATTGATAAATTAGACGTTGAACAAGGGCAGTTTATTTTGCAAAGCTCAACTCACGGTTTGGTTACGGTAAAATTTAATGCCGGCGCTAAGGTGATAGACCAAGGTAATGAAAAAAAATTCAGCAGCTTAATTAACGGGCAAAAAGTTATTGTTAAGGGGTTATATGACCGTTCGCAGCAATTAATATCGCCAGTGCAGAAAATAATTATTTTTCCGGATTAATTTAAGCTGATTAAAGACCCTCGACAAGCTAGTCTTTTTTTATTACACTTACGGCGTTAGATTAAAAGATGGCGGGGTATGGCCTAATTGGTAAGGCGTCCCGCTGGCCAGCGGGAAGATTCTGGGTTATATGAAATATTATGTTTATATATTAAAAAGCCCCAATTGCAGGCGATATTACATTGGCTCTTCATCTGATTTGAATCGACGCCTTGGTGAGCATAATGATAATTTGGTAAAAGCCACGAAGAACAAAGGACCTTGGCAAATAATTTTCAGCCAAAAGTTTGATACCCAAGTTGAAACCAGGAGAATTGAATTATGGCTTAAAAAAATGAAGAGTCGGATATTGCTTGAAAAAATCATTAATGATGGTAGAGTGATACATAGTGTTTGACGGGGTATGGCCTAATTGGTAAGGCGCACGCTTCGGGTGCGTGAGATTCTGGGTTCGAGTCCCAGTACCCCGACCAGATTAAACTGTTAAAACGTAAGGCGTCCCGATGTTCATCGGGAAGATTCTGGGTTTCCGCCTACGCTAAAGCTCCGGCGGACAGGCGAGTCCATTCCTTTTCCCAAAAATCACGTTTTGCAACGGGATTTTTTATATTGTGATTTATAGTTTAAAGTTATATACTAAATATAGTAAATATGATATCGGCGGGGATCGCAAGAGCATTAAAAGTAGGAGTTGATGATTTAATAAAATAGAAATTATGGCAAAAACTATAAAAATATTTTTGGTTGACGGAGAACCTAACGGACTAAAAACCGCTGAATTAAGTAATTGGGTTGGACAGGCGATCGTTATTCCTAGAAATAAGTTGAAAGAGATAAAACAGCGTTCTGAATGCAATAAACCTGCCGTTTATTTTCTAGTTGGCAAGGAAAGCGAAGAAGCACTTTTGCCTACTGCATATATTGGAGAAGCAGAAAATTTGTGGAATAGATTATCTACACACGATAGCTCAAAAGACTTTTGGCAAACCGCAGTCGCATTTGTAAGTAAAGATAATAATTTAACAAAAGCTCATGTTCGATATCTTGAGAGCAGGTGTTTAGCTTTAGCAACTCAAGCAAAAAGATTTGATTTAGAAAATGTCACAGAATCATCTTTACCTTCTTTATCTGTAGCAGTTGTTGCGGAGATAGAAGAATTTTTGGAAAACTTGATGCTACGGCTCTCTGCTTTAGGATACCCGATCCTACAAGTGGTCATATCGAAAGAACAAAAAAATATAGCGGATCCTCTTTTCACTTGTAAGGGCAAAGACGCTTTGGCAACAGGTCGTATGACAAACGACGGCTTTGTTGTTTATAAAGATTCAACTGCGACAACTGACATATCGAAGGCGGTTATTGAACGTAACCAAAAAGTCATAGAGAAATTATTGTCGAACAAATATCTTGAAAAGAAAAAT
>JACRFM010000097.1 GCA_016234305.1 Candidatus Kerfeldbacteria bacterium | reverse complement strand
AAGAAGATTTGCGATACCATGTCAGATTGTGGAATATGTACTACAATGACCTTGAACACTGCGGATTGAATGGCAAAACCCCGAATGAATTTATCACGAATTATCAACTAATCAATCCGCCAAATGTGCCTGCCTAAAACACTAAATCCACTACCATGCAAAAAGGTAAATTGTTTATAGTTTCTGGACCATCACAAGTTGGCAAAGATTCGGTGGTAAGGTCGGTCAAACGCGACCTTGGTTTAAACTTGAAACATATTGTCACCAATACCACCAGAATACCTCGTCCCGGAGAAAAAAATGGCGTGACTTACAATTTTTTAACTGATGACGAATTTAAGTCTTTGATAAAACAAGGTGAGCTTCTAGAATGGGCACGGGTTAGGCAAGCTTTGTTTGGTACACCTAAAAAACCAGTACTTCAGGCTTTAGAAAAAGGTTATAATGTAATTCTACAAATTGACGTTCAGGGCGCGGCCCAAGTTAAAGCCCAACTTCCCGAGACAGTCTTAATTTTCATAACTGCCGAATCTGTCCAGGAAATTAAACGTCGTATTTTTGCTTCCACTAGAATGACGTTGACGCTAAAAGAATCACGCTGGCAAGAGGCCGTGCGCGAACTAAAATCACAGCCTAACTACGATTATATAGTTATTAATCGTTTGGACAAACTTAAAGACACTGTAAAACAAGTTAGAAACATCATCAAACAAGAAATATCAAAAATTCCTTAGCCTTGACTAAATAACCCAAACTTGTTACTATAATTTGGCATTTATTATTCAAATTCATTATCTATGGACGAAACCAAAGCTACTACTAATCGTTTTGACAATATCAAAGCCGGACAATTAATTCGTGTACACCAAAAAATAAAAGAGTTTAATACTAAAGGTGAAGAAAAGGAGCGTATCCAGATTTTTGAAGGCTTGGTCCTAGGGCGGCGGGGCGGCCGGGGCGTAAATGCCACCATCACGGTCCGCAAAGTATCAAACGGCATTGGTGTAGAAAGAATCTTTCCTCTGCATCTCCCGACTATAAACAATATTGAAGTGATAAAAACCTATCAGACAACTAAGGCCAAATTGGGCTATTTAAGAAATTACAAGAAAAAACTTAAAGAGATTTAATTACTTTAACACTCTACGCTGAAACACTTAGTCACTAAATCAGTAATAGACAAGGTGATTTAGTGCTTCAGTGTTTTAATTTGGTTGGGCCCGGGTGGCGGAATTTGGTATACGCGTGCGCTTGAGGTGCGCATGCCGTAAGGCTTGAGGGTTCGAGTCCCTCCCCGGGCACCAGAACTTAACCTGACCCCAATCACAACCTGACCCCAATCACACCCAGCGCGACACCAGGTAATAACAAATTTAATCCTATTAGCTATTAGCCACCGGCTATAAACTATTAACTAACCTTTGGACGGTTAGCTCAGCTGGTTAGAGCGTCTGCTTTACACGCAGAAGGTCGCAGGTCCGAATCCTGCACCGTCCACCACGCTGAGCGTGGCCTCTGGCGGCGTTAACCGCCGCGCCACTAGCAAAACGTGGTTACCGTCGCGCTGAGCGCGACACCAAAACACAATTAACAATCATAACTTATGGGAAGTTTCATAATTGGTATTTTAATGGTCACAGGCGGATTCTTTTTGGTTTGGAAAACCAATTGGTTTATTAGTAATTTTGGCGGCGTGGCTTGGGCCGAACAACATTTAGGCAGTGAAGGTGGCAGCCGCTTATTTATTAAATTTATCGGGATAATTATCATCTTGCTTGGTTTTACCATTATCACAGGCGTATTTCAACCAATGTTGTTATCCTGGGCAACGCCTTTATTCAGCAGTCTTAAATAAACGGGCTCGTAGCTCAAGTGGCAGTGCATCCGGTTTGTTCACCCCGCACCACTTATTTATAATTGATACCAACAGTCAATTACAACGATTGCTGCTGATGAGAATATAGCTCAGTTGGTTAGAGCGTCGTCGCATTTACCTGATTGGTAAGGCCCGGTTCACCCCGCCACATTTGGGGGCCAGTAGCTCAATTGGCAGAGCGCCACATTTGCAATGTGGAGGTAAGGGGTTCGAATCCCCTCTGGTCCAAAAATGTGGCGGGGTGAAAATCCGGCTATCTCCACCAGAAGTAATGGTTGGTGCGGGGCAAGTCCGGAAGGCGCGAGTTCGATTCTCGCACGGCCCACCAGACTAAACGCAACCCTTAGTTGCGCGCAACGCGATATAAGTAAAAAGCTGGATCAGATGAAGCTTCCACAGGCTCACGCCCGAGGTATCTCCTTCGTTTCTTCGGCGAAATCCGCCGAAGTCCTCCTTGGGAGGACGAAGGCGGATAAATATTTTTAACAATAATGGTTCCTGAAAATCCTCGGACTTTTAAAAATTTATCCACAGGCTTGCCTATTTTACAAAAGTGTTCTATAATATAGATAAGAATGTAAAATCATTTTACCTCTAGAACACTTTTCACCACTTGAAAACATTCTAGGAGTAAAAGCATTATTTTACTCATTAGGAGAGGAGGTGAGATAAATGGCTAAGAAAAAGGCCAAGAAAAAGGCAGTAAAAAAGGTGAAGAAGGGTGGCAAAAAGCGCAAGTAATATTTGCTACGTTTCTTGGAAATTAAACAAACCCCCCGATATACTTCGGAGGGGTTTGTTGTTTTTGTCTAAACCTAGCTATTTAAAACAAACTGACTTGTTTATTAAACTTAGCTTCATCATCACCAAATAATTTAATCTTGCCGTACTCGCCGTCATAACCAGGCTCTATTTTTACCATCCCCGCGCGCAAACGACGAATCGCTTCCACGATTGGCTCTATAGTAATATTAGCTAACTTCTTTAGGCTAAGATTAGCCAAAATATTTAATTCATTGCCGCCAGCAGAAACCAGTCCCCAATACTCTGTTTCAACTTTTTTAGCTTGTCGTCCGCTCACGCCCAAGGCCTGAGCAATTACCTTGTCGAGTTCAATTAAGTTAAGGTAAGACAAAGCCGCCGGCGGTTTGAAATTTACTTCCCGGTCAGATAACTCAGTGACACGATTCAGCACGCCAATAGTTAATTCCCGCTGACACACTGGACAAATCCCTTGCCGTTTAAAAGTCTCGCTGGGCGCTAAACATACTTTACAAGCGCGGTGGCCATCATAGTGATATCTGCCCTCGTCCGGAAAAAATTCTAAAGTGCCAGCGAGGCGCAGAGACAAATTTTTATCTTGGCCAGCTTGTCTGGCCTGCACGCTGCCGCGGCGCAACGCCTGCATAATATTGTCATAGGATAAGTTCGTACCTTCGAAAATGTCGGCCTCGCGACCAATATTAGGCAAAGAGTGAGCATCGGAATGTGAAACTAAAGCATAATCATCTGTCAAAGAAACTTGCCAATTCATGGCCGGGTCAGACGACAAACCCGTTTCCAAGGCAAAAATATGTTTAGTCAGGTCGCCAAAACACTCGCTCACGCTGTTGTAACCGGATTTGGAACCAAAAATGGCAAACCACGGCGTCCAAATATGAGCCGGGATTAAAACATTGCGCTCGTTCTCTGCCAGTATCAATTTCAATAATTCCTGGGAAGACATCCCCAAAATCGGCCGCCCGTCAGCTTTTAATTTACAGCCTCTGGCAGTCAAGTTTTGATTAATTTTAACGGCATTCTCAAGGGAGGGGGTATAAATACAATGATGCACTCGCCTGGTGGCATCATTATGCCGATAAATACAAGCGACTTCCGTGCCGATTATAAAATAAACTTCGGCCAAAGTCTGCTCTTTGAATCTAACATCTTTGATTCTTAAACTGGACTTGAGCCGATACAACCCATTGCCAACTGGTTCTAATTTTTCCTGCAAGCCCGTGAGCCACTTGGGCTGAGTAAAGTCCGCGCAATTTACCAAGCTGATGCCTTTAATCCGGCACCACAAATCTATGTTTTCCGGCGTAAGCTGGGGCGAACAGGCCCGGGCATAAGGCGAATGAATATGCAGGTCAGCGTAGATGGGCATAATTATCAATTTAACAATTATCCGCTAAAATTTCTCTCATGGCTTTAGTTAATTTATTATTTGTAACCATTGTTTGTATTTTACCATTATTTTCTGGCGTAAGCTCTACAATATTAGCCCCGGCTTCGCGGGCTATAAGCAGAGAAGCGGCCTGGGCTAATTTTTGACTTGATCCAGAAAGATCAACATAAGCGTCAAAACAGCCAGCGGCCACCAAACACTGCCCATAGGCGCCCACGCGGAATGTCTCTACTTGAGCTGTGCGTTGTACGAGCTGGTTAATTATAGCTATAGATTGTTCAAAATTATTTTCCGACCCCAGCGATGACCCAGACTGCTCTGGCAACTCTACATAAATATAAGCTTTATCTAAATCAGCTTGCGTTGAAACTACGGTCTTAAGGCCGTTTAGAAAAGCTCCTTGGCCAATTTCTGCAAAAAACAATTGATGAGTCTGTGGCTCATTTATAACGCCAAAAATAGTTTCACCTTTGTGCTGCACGGCCACGTTAAATGAATAAATAGGGTTACTGCGGGAAAAATGCTGACTACCGTCAAGAGCGTCTACCACCCAGAGCCAATCCGATTGCGACCCCGCCGCCTTTTCCTGACCCACCAAGACCAATCCATGGGAAGGGAATTGCTGCTGCAAACGACGCCGGACTATGGTTTCCAACTCAAGTTCAACATTGCTGGCAAAACCGCCGACCTCGCGTTGAACTGTATTTTTGAAAGTATAAAAATGATTCCGCAAATACTCACCGGCCTCGGCGCCGAGTTGAATAATAAAATTTCTGATGTCTGTCTTCTCCATATACATGTCAAATTACTTTCAGTTCTCGGCCGACTGATTCCAAAATTTTTAAAGCTTGCTCTAGGTGTTCGCGGGTATGAGCAGCGGAAATCTGAAAACGCAAACGCGCCGTGCCTTCCGGCACTACTGGAAACCACAAACCGACCACATAGAGCCCAGCCTCAAATAATCTCCTACTCATTTCTTGGGTTAGTTTAGCCTCACCTAAAACTACCGGAACTATCGGGTGCTGCCCAGGTAAGGTTTTAAAACCCAGTTCCTGTACCCGTTGTTTAAAATATTTAGCTTGGGCCAGTACCAGGCTACATAATTGCGGCTCGGCTTTTAACAAATCCAGAACTCTAAGTGATGCCATTACCATGGCGGGCGGCAAAGAATTAGAAAAAGTGTAAGTCCGCGATTTCTGCCGCAAAAAATCAATCATCTCTTGCCGACCGGCTAAATAACCACCCAAGGCTCCACCCAAGGCTTTACCAAAAGTTCCTGACAAAACATCTACCTGCCCATGTAAGCCCAAAGCTTCCGGCGTGCCCGCGCCGCTACTGCCTAAAACACCCACGCCGTGAGCATCGTCAACAAACAAGCAAGCTTGATAATTATTAGCCAATCTCACCAATTCATTAAGCGAGGCCGTATCGCCCTCCATGCTGAAAACTCCATCTGTCGCCACAATGCGATGCCTTAGTTCTTTAGCCTGGTCCTCTTCAAGCATGGCTTCTAAGGCAACCGTGTCGTTGTGGGGATAAACTCTTTTCAAAACATTATCGCGCTTAACCAATTTTAACGCATCCACAATGCTAGCGTGATTCAGTTCATCGCTATAAATGACATCAAGATAAGTACCAAAGCCAAATGGTTCGTTTACAATACTGGCAAAAAAACCTAAATTGGCCATGTAATTACTGGAATACAAAATGGCATCGTCAACCCCTAAAAATTCAGCCAATCTTTGTTCAAGCTGGCGGTGGATTGTCTGCGTACCGCAAATAAAACGGACTGATGATAAACCATAACCATAGCGCGGCAAGGTCTCTTGCACAGCCGCCACCAAAGCCGGGTGATTAGCCAAACCTAAATAATTGTTAGAGGCAAACATCAACACCTTTCGCCCGTTTATCAACACCTCTGGACCTTGCGGACTAGCCAATAAACGCTCGGTCTTAATTTTTCCGGCAACCGTCAATTGTTCAATCTCTTGTTTAATATTTTTTATTAATAATTCACTGTACATAAATCAAAAGTTTAATTATTAAGGTTTAAGCAACACTTTTATAGCTTGCCCGTTAAGCAACGCTTGAAACCCTTGCTCATAATCCGGCAAGGCGAATTTATGCGTAATAACTCCGCTCTCCTTTATGGTTTGAGCCAAACCATTAGCTAATAAATAACGCATTAAATCCCAAGTATCAAACACCCGACGGCCATAGATACCTTGTATGGTCAGCCCTTTAAAGACCACTTCTTTGGAAAAATCAACTTCTAGTTTACCGGCTGGCAAGCCTAAAAGTAACATAGTGCCGCCCAGGCGGATATTGGCAAAGGCTTGCTCAAAAGCGGCATAATTACCAGACATCTCAAAGACCACATCAACTCCAGTCTGGCCAGTTTCTTTCTCTATAGTATCAACTAGGGCTTGCGCTTCAGCTGGCTGTCTAACATCAAAAGTAAAATCAGCTCCCAATTTCCGGGCCACGGCCAATTTATCAATCGCGCCCGCGACAGAATAAACAGAATAATCAGTCACGATAATTTTAGTCGCCCCCATTTGACGAGCCACCGCACAACTCATTAACCCTTGAATGCCGGCGCCGGTAATAAGCGCTGTTTTACCCACTAAATCAACTGTTTGAGCAGTGTGAACAGCATTACCCAAGGCATCCATAAAAGCAATAATTTCCGGTTCCACTTCACCGATTTCCAGTAACACTAGCCGATTAACCGGCAGCGTAACATATTCAGCAAAGGTGCCATCTTCATGCAGACCCTTGCCAATAGTATGTTTGCAAACATGTTGATGGCCAATCCGACATTGCAGACACTGACCGCAAGTAATATGCATCTCGGCCGTAACATAAAAATTCTGCGTTAAAAAATTAATTAAACCTGGGTCATTCATAATCTCGGCCAATTTTTTACCAGCTAAGTATTCCGCCACCGCCGAACTCAAAGGCCGATGGCGCAACAATAGCCCGGCCATAAACTCACGAGCCGAGTTGTGCAACTCAACAATTTGTCCACAAAACTCATGTCCAATAATCACCTCCGGAGTACTTAGTCGCGCCATGGAGTTGGCCAGCGAATCCTTACCTTGATAGATGCCAACATCAGTACCACAAATACCAGCATACATTACTTTTACTTTCACCGGGCGCTCCACTGTAACCTTAGGCTCTGGTTTATCGACAAGTTCCAGGCCCTGGTACCAGGCCGGCGGATTAGACGGCTTTTTTTTGATTAGGGCACGCATAATAATATACTAAATTACTAATTTACCTACCTCGACTGCTGCCTGCTGACGTTCCCGGGTTGTTAACTTATAAACAAATTGCAACAAGCGACGAGCAGACAAAGTTACTTTAACCTGTCTTCGTTTAAACATGGCCTGTTGCATTTT
>JACRFM010000095.1 GCA_016234305.1 Candidatus Kerfeldbacteria bacterium | reverse complement strand
GTGCTATCATAACTTTTGCGTAATTTAAGCCATAATCATTTAACCCAAAACCTATGTCAAAACAGCTCAAACTCACTCTGGCACTGGCTTTAGCCGCGGCCATTACTCTGCCGGTGTTGGCTCAAGATACCAACACTAATGTCAATGCCAATACCAACGTCAATGGCAACGTCAACGCGCCAGTAGTTAAGCCATTTAAGGCCCGGCCAGTCTTCTTTAATAAGGCAATACTCAAAACTATTGATGGTCAAACTTTGACAGTGACAGTTAAGGACAAAATTTACACGGTTAATGTTACCGACAAAACAAAGTTGCTGCGCAAATACGGCGCTAAGTCTAACTTGGGTGAATTTGCCGTGGGTAATAGCTTGCAGATTTATGGCAAACGTACGGCTGAAACAGTGGTGCAGGCCAGCCTTATCCGCAATAGTTCCATAGAGAAAAAGCACGGTACGTTTTTGGGCACTATCGAAAGCCTTGATAGCTCTGCGCAGAAGTTTGTGCTGAAGCCAGTGAGCCGCGCCAAAGTAACCGTGACAGTTTTGGCTGACACTAAAATTATGTATAAGAGTAAGGCTCAAACGTTTGCTGATTTGGTAGTTGGTTCTAAGCTGGCTGTCTCCGGGATGTGGGACAAGAGCAATAACACCGTGACCGAGGTCACTAAGATTGTAGTTATAGGCCTACTCAAGACAGCCCCAGTCAAACCCGCGCCTGTGAGCAGCGGAGCCCAAACCGGGCCGGTGACTATCAATATGACGGCGAGCGGCTTTAGCCCGGCTGAAGTCAAGGTGGTTAAGGGTGTGGTAGTAACCTTCACTAATCAGGATTCTAACCCTCACTGGCCAGCCTCGGCCGTACACCCTACGCACACGCTCTACCCGGGTTTTGACGCACTCAAGGGTTTGAATCAAGGTGAGAGCTGGTCATTTACCTTTAATAACGTCGGCACCTGGGCTTACCACGACCATCTTAACCCTGGAGTACGCGGCAAGGTTACGGTGGTTGAGTCGGCGACTACCACAGGCAATTAATTTTCTAAGCTACAAGACTCCCTCTCTGTTGCCACAGAGAGGGGTTTTGGTTATACTACGCCTGCTGTTAATGCGGGGTATGGCCTAATTGGTAAGGCGTCCCGATGGGCATCGGGAAGATTCTGGGTTTTATGAAATGCTGGGTTTATATTTTAGCGAGTGATAATTGTAGGCGTTTTTATATTGGTTCGTCGGTGGATGTACGGAGGAGATTAGATAAACATAACAATGGTAAGGTGATGGCAACTCGTAACAAAGGACCTTGGCGTTGTGTATTCCAACAAGAATATGGCGAGGTACGATTAGCTCGGCGGGCCGAAATGTGGCTAAAGAAGATGAAAAGTCGAAAGATTATTGAACAGATTATCAGAAATGGTATAGTTCATCGTATTACATAACGGGGTATGGCCTAATTGGTAAGGCGCACGCTTCGGGTGCGTGAGATTCTGGGTTCGAGTCCCAGTACCCCGACCAACTTAAATTTTCATTTTAGAATAAGGCGTCCCGATGGTCATCGGGAAGATTCTGGGTTCGAGTCCCAGTACCCCGACCAAGCAAAAGCTTCTCTCCAAAAGGAGAGGAGTTTTTGCTTGTGGGATTAGTAAAATTGACTAGCATAACCAATAGTAAGATAATTAAAATAGATTCTCCTAGACCACAATTTAACAGTTGGTTCTAAAGAAAATTACGAAAGCCCTTGGAGTTAGTATTGATGAGTTAATTCAATAAAGCTATGTCCAACTTTTTAGAAAAATTTAAAAACGAAATCGCCTATCAAAAAGTAAGCAAAGGTGAAGGCACTGGGCCAATAAGCAGAATACTCTCTAATGTTAATATTCTTGTTTTGGTATTTTTGTTAGTTACTTTGTTCAAAGCTCAATTTTACTGGCCGGTTCTTTTGCTTTTGGTGGTAGGATTTACCCGTTTCGGACATTGGGTTTCTATCGGTTTGTTAATTTATTTCGTGATTAGTCAATATTGGACTGGCGTATTTATTATGGCGATATATGGTGCAATCGGGTGGATAAGTGTTTGGTACGGAATGAAAAATATCAAGAAGAATCTTTA
Source organism: Candidatus Kerfeldbacteria bacterium (assembly GCA_016234305.1). Lineage (GTDB taxonomy): Bacteria > Patescibacteriota > Patescibacteriia > Veblenbacterales > UBA10138 > JACRFM01. The sequence continues at coordinate 1,670 of JACRFM010000095.1, read as the reverse complement.
CTCTGGAAAAGTAAAAGTTGATCCATTTGAAGGAATGTGGAGTTTACTCCTTTTGTTAATTTTTCAGGTTGCGTTTTTTGCACTAGCTTTATTTACTTCTGGAATTTTGTCCTTTGTATTTTGGATATTATTTGGTTTAGTCACTCTTTCTGAAGTAGGCTGTTTTTATCATCGTCTTGCTTCGCCGTGGAGACAATTACTTTATCCGTTAATGGTTCGTTATGCGGCAGTTGTTGGCTATCAATCAGGTATTGCCCAAAAAGAAAATAAGGAATTCGATATGGAAGCCGCGATAAATGAATTTGCGAAAGTTATCTATCCAGATTTGACCGACGAAGAAATACAAAAATTTCTCAAAACAATTGATGAAAAAATGAATTCCTTTGCCGATAAAGATAATTTGCGCGTTTTCTTAAAAAAAATTAACGCTCAAATCGAGGATAAAAAGATAGGTGATTTACTCGGAAAAGTCCAAGGACATTTTAAAAAGAAAAATCCACGCTGGGTTATTGCGGAAGTAGTTGAGCGTGATTATGGCGTTGATGAAAGAGTAAAATATTTGTATTCTCTTTTCGCTGGAGAAGCAGTGTAAAATTAAAGGCGGCGCGCCAGCTTCGTTGGCACGGAATCCAGCGGCGGCGAAAGCCCTCCTCCGCCAAGGCTTCGGCGGACAGGCGAGAGCGGGGCGGGAATTTTTACCCCGTAGGGTTGCGAAACGACTCCTTCGGGGCCTTTCCCCCACTTCACCTGCCATCAGTACTACTTTCCTATTTGCCTAAATAGGAAAGTATGCTCACCTTACCCAATCCTCATTTTCTCATTTGCCTAAATGACGAAATGATAAATTTTACCCCCTACTTTCTACCTGGTCTAATTCGTACGAATGGTACCACAGTCTTAACCCCCACTTGGCTCTAATTCGCGCGAATAGGCGAATAAGGAATAACGAAGATTTGTGGGAAAAATTTAGCGGTCAGCAGATGAAGGCGGGGCTTTGGTTTTAGTGCTGTGGTATGCTAGGGTAGAGATGTAAGAATATGACTACATTATCTTTAGGCTACAACCAGCCTCTTTACCTTTTGCCTTTTGATCACCGCTCGTCTTTTACCAAGGGTCTTTTGGGTGTAACTGGTGACTTGACGCCGGAGCAGTCAGCTAAGGTAAGTGAGTTTAAAAATATTATTTATCATGGCTTTGAGCTCGGTGTGGCCCAAGGCGTGCCCAAGAGTGCGGCGGCTATTTTGGTGGATGAGGAATTTGGCGCTTCAATACTGCGTGATGCCATAACTAAAAAATATGTTGTTTGTATGCCGGTGGAAAAAAGTGGACAAACAGAATTTGATTTTGAGTATGGTGGCAGTTTTATAGAACACTTGACTCTGTTCCGTCCGACTTTTGCCAAAGTGTTGGTGCGTTATAATCCAGAGGGCGATAAGGAATTAAATGTACGTCAGCGAGCCAAGCTGCGCGGGTTGGGGCAGGCCGCTAAAGATACCGGCTGTAAGTTTTTGGCTGAAGTATTAATACCACCGACGCTGGAACAGTTGGCGGGGGTGGGCGGCGACAATGAACGTTATGATGTTGAACTTAGACCGCAGTTGGCTGTTAACATGATTCGTGAGTTGCAGAATGACGGCGTGGAGCCAGACGTGTGGAAGCTAGAGGGCTTT